>NZ_JBDGDD010000001.1:0-163687 GCF_040909065.1 Ruminococcus sp. RTP21359st1_H3_RTP21359_211015 | reverse complement strand
CATTTTTATCACCTCCTGTCCTTTGTTCTGTATACATTATACCACCTTATCATCGTCAACAAAAGTGTAATTTTCAAAAACTTTTTTGTCTATGTTTTTGCACATTTATCACGTCTTTACGGCATTTATATCACAATTTCAGCAAAATAATTTTCTATGATATTGACAAAAAGTACATTTGTGATATAATGGATACAAGAGGTGATAAAAATGAGCATGACCCCAAGCACATTTCTGCCCAAGCGTGAGGACGGCGTACCATATATCGCAGAGGTGCAATCCATACCCCTCTCACCCTCTGCATATTCCGTCATTATCAAGGACAAGTCCATATTTGAAACAAGCCTTTCCCCTAACGGCAGCGTATCAATGTCCTCATTTCTCACAAGTATATTTGATTCAGCATATATCGCATCATTAAAATACAAAAGTGACGATAACTATAAATATATTGGTATCCCACTTCTGAACGCATTCGTAGAATGGCAGATCGAGGAGATCGATGACGGCCTTGATGATAAAAGCAAGGAGATAATAAAAAGCTATCTTATCTCAAAACTCTCTGCAAAATACGAAAAGACCAAGACCGAAAATGCAGTGCGAGTAAGGCTCAGCATATGCCGTGACCTTTACGATACACTGAGCAGTGATGACCTTTATTATGAAAACAAAGTGTACAGCTCGACCCTAAGAAGATTTCTGAAAGCCGTGTATGAGGACTATGCCCTGCTGTCAGATTGCGAACGTGAAAGGCTCCTTTTCGCCGACAATATCATAAAAATAAATGAAGTCATCAAACAAAACGGCAGCAGATATTACAGCTTCATTTACGCATATTCTAATATGTACAGCCGTGAAAAGCGCCGCATAAGGCTTATCCCCTACCGTATCGTCAGCGACGAATATAAGATGTATAATTATCTTGTCTGCCTGTCCGACGAAAAAAGCACAGGCAAAGAGTTCAAAGCCGACAGCTATCGCATAAGCAGATTGAGCGGACTAAGCATTGCAGAAAAGCTCAGCCAAAAGGAATACTCCTCCGTCACCGAATACGAACGGCTGAAAGAGGGTCACGTCAAGTCCGTGAAGCACCTACTCAGCGACCCACGTTTTGGCAGTGATGAGAGCGATATCTCCAAAGTATACCTCACCGAAAAAGGCGTTGAAATGTTCGGCAAAATACTCTATCAGCGCCCCATACTGAAAGGCAATGAAAAGCCCAAGCCCAACGCTGTCAACGAGTTCATCTCCCCGCCTATCCAAGTCAAATACTATTTCAATAAGTTCGGCAAAGACGGCGTTATCCTATCCCCAAACGACTCGTTTGAAGAAATGAGAACACTGTATGTCGAGGGTGCTGAGGCGTATAACCGAGAAGTTGAGATGTGAGAATATAAATTGTCAAGCTCTGAGAAGAGTGAATATATGAAGTTTGTCTTTGTAAAATAAACCGACCCCATTCGCTAGACTTTTTGACCTAGCAAATGGGGTCGGTTCAAATATCAATATCATTAACTAAAAAAATCAAGACATAAACGCAAGCGTAATATGCGGATCACTTTACTTTTCTGCCGTAAACCTTGCCCACTCATATTCCGCTGTAAGCGGAACTGTGCCATCAAAGGCTTTCAGCCAGCTGTCAACGCCAATGCCGTTCCACGCATTCATCATTATTTTACCAGGCGTAACAGGCAGATTTTCAGTAGCCTTGTATGCCTCTTTTCCGTCAACATACCAAGTTATGCCGTCCTCTTTCCACTCAAATGCGTAAGTGTGAAAATCCTCAGAAGCGTCAAAACCAAGATCATACATGTATTCGTGCTTGCCAACACCATTGGTGTAGTAATTGAACTGCACCTTTGTTGTGTCCTTGCCAAGGACTTCAACGTCAATTTCGTCCCAAGGATTATCCTCCGACGGACCTGTGTATGTAAAGAACGATGATACAACGCCGTCATTCTTTATGGCTTTCATCGAAACCTCATAAAGTCCATAGCCATAGTTCTCCTTTGAACGATACTCGCCGCCTCTGTACGCTTCGGAATCGCCCATACTGTCAATGGTAAGCTGCATTTTTCCGTCATTGAAAGTCACGTTATCTTCGCTCCACGAACAGTTGAACGGATCACCATTTGACCAGCCTGCTGAAATGGAAAAATCATTTGACGCACCCTTGCTGAAATCTGCCTCAACCGTGTATGGAGAATTGCTTTCCGTTTCCGCCTTGCTGCTGACATCTTGCGAAGAACTGCTGTCAGATGAAGCACCGCAGCCACCCATAGACATAACTATCATTGTGAGAATCGACATAGCCAAAACTTTTTTCATTTTTCATTACCTCCGAATAAATATCAGAATTTTATCTTCTATAAGTATTATAAATCAACAAATGTGATATTTATATCAGAAAAGTAATGCAAATATCAGATTATTAACATCAACTTATATTTTCGATCTGCTTGTGCTATGCTTGTTCCAGTTTGCACGGAAAAACTGATCTCTATACTGTTTCGGCGTAAGTCCTGTCTGTTTCTTAAAGCAGGCAATAAAATGGCTGTGCGAGCTGAAAGCAAGATAATTGGCTATATCAAGCGGACTATATTCAGAATATCTCAGCATATTTTCAGCCGCTTGTATCCTTTTTGACATAATGAAATCAGAGATCTTTACGCCAACTTCCTCTCGGAAAAGCTTTGAAAGATACTGAGGCGTTATGTTCAGTTCATCAGCTATCTGATTGACGGTCACGCCCTTGTAAATATTATCGAAAATGCAGTCAAAGCACATAAGGATATGCTTTGAGTAAACGTTCTGTGACGCAGCCTTTTTCATTTGCTTTGTATAATAAACGATGACTTCTTTGTGTACAGCCATAACGCTTTCTTCATTGCGGCACTCATCACACTTATTAATGTATATATCGCTTATGGTATACGCAGTTTCCGGGTCAAGTCCACCCTCGATGCAAAACCTGCACAGCATAGCTATGGTTATGACAAGATGATACTTGATGTTTCTAAGGTCGTCTTTGCTGAGTCTGCCCTTTCCGTTTGTATCCAGCGGCGTATACAAACGTTTGACCGTTTCAAGGTCGCCCGCCCGCACCGCAGAGTAAAATTCCAGTTCCGTTTCATATGGTGAATGATGATAGTCATTTTCCTTTTGCATAAACTGCCGCTTAGACAATTCTCTGTTTATTTCCATAGCTTTCACCCCCTGCTTTTTAGCTTATTATATCATATTTACAGACACAAGTAAAGCCTCATATTTATAGAAAAAGGACGGCAAATCACCCTGCCGCCCTTTTTTTCTGATAATTAGATATTATTTAGCCTCTTTCATTGAAGTCATAGCCTCGTCGATAAGATAATCTATAGCCTTTTCATTTTCCTGAACGACCTGTGACCAGCTCTTTGACTCCTGCGGATTCATTGTTCCTCTTATTGCAGTATCACAAATAGAGTTAAGGTCGGCAGATACGCCCTGTTCAAAGTCAAATACAGGATTCTGTGCAGACAGATCATAGATAGTTTCTCTCATTTCAAGCATCTCATCTGTCCAGCCGTAATCGTCCTTGTACTGATCGAGGGTTATCTGATGTGCAGCCTCGTCAAGCTCTGCGTAACGGCAGCATTCAAGGAAAGCTGCCACGCCCTCAGGATTTTGAGCGTTTTTAACAATGCTAAAGCCATGTACTCTTGAAGGGATATACTGTTTATCGCTATCAGCTGAGCAAGGAACAGGAACGAACATTACCTCTCCCTTTGATACATCACCATAGTTTACAGTTGTTGACGGAGCATTCTCAAGTGCCCAAAGTCCGATAGGATAGAAAAGCGTCAGACCTGTTGCCATTCCGCTTCCCTCTGCGTCGCCTCTGAGTTTCCAGTTATTCTCGTGCTTTGGATAAACAACATTGTTCTTCTGCAGCTCATACATCATATTCTGAGCCTTTGCTATCATAGGGTCAGAAATATTGTTTACAAGCTTGCCGTCTGTGATACCGATGAGCGGCACACCTGAAGACTGCTGCAAAGCCTTTTCATAATACCAGCCGTCGAGAGCGTATTTATCGCTTTCAGCGTCAGTAAAATCAAGACACATTTCTGTGAATGTATCCCAGTTCCACTTGCCTTCTTTGAAAAGCTCAGCAGGATCGTCATATCCGTTATCTTCCATTGTCTGCTTGTTGTATACAAAAACATATGCAGGGTCTGTTCTGATAACGCTCACATAATGCTTATCGCCAAGCATAAACTGATCTGTCGCACCCTTTATGTCTGTCCAAAGAGGCTTTGAAAGATCGATATAATCGTCGATAGGCTCTATCATTGACTTTATAGCACCCTTAGGGAAAACGTCCATATCATCAGCACCGATGAAATCAGGTGAATCATTTGACATTACAAGTGCCGCAAGATCGTCAAACTTAGTTTCCCAAGTGGTCTGCACCCAGTTTATCTTACCATTATACTTTGTCTTGAACAAAGCAAGGTCAGCGCCTATCTCCTTGTCCTCTGCCTCAGTAGGGTTGATATCCCAATGTGAAAACCACTTTATTTCGTTGCTCTTGAGATCTCTCACATCTTTCATATCATCAGCAAGTCTTTGAACTATCTGCTGCTGATCTTCCTTAAGTTTTTTGTCAACGACCTTGCTTGATGAATCACTTGAACTTCCGCAAGATGCAAATGCTGAAAGCGAGCAAACCGCAAGGGCAAATGTCAAAACTCTTTTTGCATTATTCATAGCCATACCTCCAAATATTACTTTCTTCTCTTTGCAACGATCACTGCTGTGCCTGCAAGAGCGATAACTGCAAGTGCTCCGCCAACAGCCGCACCTGTTTCTGCTGCCTTAGATGTATCGTCAGATGCTTTTGAAGATGTAGCCGCTGTTGCAGAAGTCTTGCCTGCATCCGCCTTAGATGAAGAAGCGTCTTTCTTTGACGTATCAGCCTTTGAGCTTGAAGCATCAGACTTTGAATCTGCCTTTGAAGCATCTGTTTTTGAATCTCCGCCCTCGGCAGATGCAACACCGAAATCAAGCGTCATTGAAAGTGTGCCGCCGTTGAAAGCGCCTTCCTTCTCCCAGCCTGCGACCTCAGGACAAGCCTTCTTTGTTACCTCGCCTGTTTCATCATCGACCTCTTCAGTTGGTCTGATATGTATTCTTATTCCACCCTCTGGGTCCTCGTCCAATGAAGTGATAGAATTAATCGAATCAAAAACCGTTGTTGTGCCGTCCTCGGCAACGAACTTTGCGTCAGATATCTTAACGTCCACAGGATAAATACCATCAGGCAGATTTGCCACCATAACGCCCATATCTCCAAGAGTTCCCTTGCCTGACATTGTCTTGTCGGTGATAACTTTGCTTATCTTATATTCAACAGTTATCTTGCCAGCATCATCAATGCCTACCCAGTCACCCTGATTCCAGGTCCAGTCCTGACCCATATAAAAGCCCATTGCTCCGATAGAGTAATATGAGTCATTCATTTTTGAGTCCTCCTCTGACGGGTGAACAACATCGCCAAGCTTTGCTGCCGAAACAGAAACTGACATCATTGTTGCTGCGAGAACCGCTGCTGAAAGACCTGCTACAAATTTTTTGATTTTCATAACCTTTTTCCTCCTATTTTTCAATAAAATTTTTCGCTAAAAGCAATTTATTTTGTTGTTTCTGTATATATTATAACCATGTAAACGTTTTGTTTATATCAAAAACGTAACATAAATATCATAAAAGTGTTTAATATCAAATTTATGAAAGATTATAAATATATGAAAACAGACCCACTTGATATTCAAGCAGGTCTGTTTATTCGGAAGTTATTATAAGAAAGTGACTATGAATTATTATGTTTATATTATACGCTTTGTTTTAAAACTATTATATCAATATTCAATTATTTATATCAAATAATTATCGTAAATAGAATTTTATGAGCAAACATCAATTTATGAAACTAAGCATAAAAAAACAAGCTCGGCAAACGTGACCGAGCTTGTCCAAAAATGGAGTTATATTAAGAAATGAACTATTAAAGATACTTTACCAGTTCATCAAGAACGCTGTCAAGATGTCCGTCAATAAAGCCATAGTCAACACCCTTATATGACCAAGCCGCTCTTCCGATAGAACATTTCTCAAAGGCACTGCTTATATCCTTGTACCAGTTAAGAGTATTTTCAGCAGATGCAAGATTTATAACACCGTATTCGCCACAATACATAGGAACATTTCTTTCCTCTGCGACCCTTACAGCCTCAGCAAATCTTCCCATAAAATAATCAGGCGTAAATTTCTCTGTCTTGACTTCCTCGTATGTCTGCATATATTCAAGACCAAGACGCTTTACCTCACTTCTGTATTTTGGGACGCTTCCCGGATAATCGATCCTGAAATCTCTCGGCATCTCATCTACCCAATAGGCAGCCTGATGAGTGAAAAGAAATGGGTCATAGCAATGGAAAGTATAAACTATATGCTCGTCATAAGGCTTATCAAGGTCTTTCATTGAATCAATAGAGTTGTTCCAGTAGCTGCCCACAATAATATTTATATCAGCACTATATCTTCTAATAAGCTTTATGGCATTTTCAACGATAGCATTCCACTTTTTGCTGAACTTAGGATCAGTTACCTCATTGAGAAGTTCAAAAGAAATTCTGTCAGAATATTTGCTGAAACGCTTTGCAAACTCTTCCCAAAGGTCATAGAATTTCTGCTGAAGCTCAGCGTTATCAAAGAATCCGCTTTCAGCCTGAGCCTTGTCAAAGAAAAAGCCCATTGTCTTATGGAGGTCAAGTATCATATTGATACCGTTATTTCCGCACCAATCGATACACTTCTGAACATAGTCGAAGCCACTCTCTATAAAGCCGTTTTCGTCCTGAAAGATATTATAATCCACAGGCACTCTAACGTGGTCGCAGCCCCAGCCCTTTATACGCTTGATGTCCTCCTCTGTAATAAAATTATCAAGATGTTCCTTACTGTAATCGCATTGTGACAGCCAGCCTCCGATATCGATGCCGTGCATATAGCCATTAAATTTTCTCATATTTTTAACCGTCCTTTCTGATTCTAGTTTTGTTTGCAACTATATCGTATCACTATATGGCTGAAAATTATGTCATAATTTTAATATTCGTGTAAAAATCGTAATGTTATTATGACGTTTTAAACATATTTCTCTAAACTATTGACATGCATTACGTTGCACATATAAAATTGCACTCCTCAGATTGGCGGATAGACTGTACATAAAATAATGCAAGACCGCCGCAGGTCACGAATTAATACGACCTGCGACGGTGACTTCTTTTATAGTTATCTGTGATCTAATTACCTTGAAACATAGCTAACATACTATTTCATATCCAGCGGATAAACAGGTCTTCTTATCTTCTTAAATTCACCGATTTTTGTAACGTCAGGATTATTGACACCTATACTCTCTGCTGTAAAATATACATATTCCTTGTCGCTAAAATTTGCCTTGTATGAATGGCCGAAGCCTTTGAGAACGAGAACTGAATATTTGTTGCTGTCAATGTCAAGATGTCTAAAAATATTTATCATCTCCGTTGGAACTTTATTTTCAGTTACAACAATATCTGCTTGTTCCGTGCTAATAACAGCTATGCGACCATAATCAGTATATGTTTCCCCATAATCTGCAAATTCTTCACCATTAGCTTCGCACATTGGTATTGGTTTGCAAATGAGTTTAGTGACCACCGCCATTATCGGTAAAGGTCGTCCGTGCTTATTATCAGTTTTTCCACCAAGAAGTCCCTTTATAACAGCACCCTCTCCTGCTGCAAAAGCCATTTTCGTGATCTCTCTATCACAGATAGTTGATACCCCTATTTTATTTATACCGCCCTCAATAAGTTTATCAAGAATATAAGTACCATCAGCAGGACCGCCGCCGAGCGGGTCATCACATTCATCGATAACGGCATATTTCTTTGAAGGTGCACTCTTTATTGTGCTTATTATTTTGTCAAGTGGATCAAGGTGCACAAAGAAACTATCTTTTTTGTCTATAAACATATTTGATATGTCATTACATATCGCCTGTGCATCGGATACATCTGTTGTCACCGTACAAATAATAGACGGACCTGCATTATATTTGTCAGAGCCATAAAAGCCTGCAAATGGTGATACATTGATAACGCCTGCCTGTTTCTCATATTCAAAAGCTTGGGCTATAAATGGCGTCATAGCACCACCATTTGTATCTGTATTGATCGCAGGCAAAAGGAGCGGTGGCTGAGCATATGCCGTTTTCATTACAAAGCCTTCTTCAAGCTGTCTATGATATATCTCCACACATTCCGATTCACGTTTCCTTATATCAACGTGAGGTTCTGTATTATAACCCAGAAGAGGAGATACATTTGCGTGCAGGTCAAGTACAGCATATATCGGCGTACCTTCTCCAACAAGTGCCTTGATTGAGCTGAGCAAGTCCCCCTCACAATCATCAAAGCCTTCAACTACTGCTGCACCATGGAGATTGAGAAACACAACATCAGGCTTAGTAAAAGCGATCCTTTCAAGCATTCTCTCTTTTATAGCGACATATACATCTTTTTCAATAAGTCCCGACGGCGTAGCAAACGCAGCTGGCAGAGGTAATACATCATCATTATACTTTGCCAATGTCCTCAAAAAGCCCGTTATCTCACGAGCGTCGTTGAAATACTCCGTAAACTCCTTAACATCATCAGTATCAATGTAATCACGAGCTTTAAAGCTGTCAAGGTCTGTGCGTATAGCACAGAATGTATTTGTTTCGTGAAAAAAGCCGCCTACCGCCGCTCTCATAAAAATCATCTCCAATAGTCATTATTAAGGGTTTAACATTACCTTATAAAAATTATATTAAATTATAAAAGAGATTTCAAGGTCATAACACCACAATTGTCTCTGTGTTCTTTGCACAATTACTGATTATTGTGCACTCGCAACAACATTATTTGTAACTTGCACAACTTGATTAATCTTGTTTATTGTGATATACTTAGGTCATAGAAAGACAAAACAGAATATTTCAAAGAACAAAGACGTTATTTCCTTTTCAAAGGCAAATGGCGTCTTTTTTATTCAGGAGGTTGGATTACATGAAAAAAATCGAAATTATCACAAGAACGGAAAAGCTAGAGATTATCAAGAAGATCCTTGTCAATCACAATTGCCTTGGTCTCACCGTTTATTCAGTAATGGGTTGTGGACGTCAGAAAGGTCATATCAGCAAAGCTGAAAATGATGATGTTGCAACTAATCTTCTCCCTAAGATATATGTTATGACAGTTGTAAAAGACAGTGAGCTAAAGCTCATTATGAACGACATCTACAATGAGATTGGTACAGGAACACACGGCGATGGCAAGGTATTTGTATCTAACATAGAAGATGCCATGAGAATCCGTACAGGAGAATGTGGAGAAAATGCTTTGTAAGCAGTAAGAGAGGTAACTATGAAAGAGAAAAAAGTAATAGTGTCCTTAAAAGGCATATCAAAAACATATGACAATGATGTCAAGGTCGTCAAGAATATTGATCTGGATATTTATGAGGGCGAGTTTTTGACTATTCTTGGAGCTTCTGGCTGCGGCAAAACCACCACGCTGCGTATGATAGCTGGCTTTGAGGACGTTTCCTCCGGCGATATTTGTATCGACGGCAGCTCAGTGATAGGTGTTCCGCCTTATAAAAGGCAAGTAAATACGGCTTTTCAAAGTTATGCTTTGTTTCCTCATCTTAGCGTTTATGACAACATTGCATATGGTCTGAAAGTAAAAAAAGTTTCCAAAGCAGAGATACACGAACGTGTTTCACATATGCTTTCGCTTATCAGGTTAGACGGATATGAAAAAAGGAAGCCTGCTCAGCTTTCAGGCGGACAAAAACAGCGTGTATCTATTGCAAGAGCACTCATCAATAATCCAAAGGTATTGTTGCTTGACGAACCATTGGGGGCTCTTGACCTTAACCTCAGAAAGCAGATGCAGCTGGAATTGAAAACAATGCAGAAAAAGCTTGGCATAACATTTATATACATCACTCACGATCAGGAAGAGGCTCTGACAATGAGTGACAGGATTGCTGTAATGCACAAGGGCATACTTGAACAGGTCTGTTCCCCAAAGGAACTTTATATGAAGCCAAAAACAAAATATGTTGCAGAATTTATCGGTGAGTCAAATATCTTCGAGGGCGTAGTAAAGGACAGAAATAGCGACAACTGTACAGTTGCAATCGAAAGTGGAAACATCCTGTGCAGCGATGATGGTTATGTTGCAGGACAAATGGTATATGTTTGCATTCGTCCAGAAAAAGTACGGATCACAAGAAAAGCAGGAAGCGGCAATTCACTGCCAGCCGAGATAAAGGAGCAGATATTTACTGGCAATATGATGAAACATATTGCCGTGCTTTCTAACGGACACGAGATAAAAGTTGCAGACATTGCTTCCTACAACGATATAAATATCGGTGACAAGGTATATCTTGAATGGGACGCAAAGGACGCTGTAATGATCAAAAATCCGACAGGCCCTATAGCCGAAAATTTTGACACATTGCGGGGGGTGCAGTAAATGACAACATCACGCAGCAGGTTCAATTTCACGGCACTTGTATATATTCTCCCACTAACTTTGGCACTTCTGCTGCTGGTGGTACTTCCACTTTTATATGTTGGAGCAATGAGTTTTATGGGACGTGGCGCATACGGCGGCACTATCAGAAGATTTACAGTTGACGCTTATAAGTCTCTTGCAGATTTTACTTATCTCAAAGCCGTAGGAAGATCAATATGTATGGCTCTTAAAAGCTCTGTATTATGCATATTGCTTGGATATCCATTTACCTTTATTGTGGCAAGAAAGTGGAAAAAATCAGGCAAGCTGCTTATGTTTCTGCTCATGATACCTGTTTACACCAGTAGCCTTGCAAGACTATATAGCCTTGTTATAATGTTTAATTCATCTGGCTTGATAAATACTGCTCTTATGAAGCTTCATATCATAAGCTCACCTTTGCAGATACTTTATACAAACGGCTCGATCACAATTGGGCTTGTACAATATCTTCTGCCGTTTGCAGTAATGCCGTTATATTCATCTATAGAAAAACTTGACGAAGCAACTATCGAGGCGTCTTATGACCTTGGAGCAGGCAAGATAAAGACCTTCATAAAGGTAATTCTCCCTATGACTTTTCCGGGAATAATCGCAGCATTTATCATTCTTTTTGTTCCTGCTATAGGCACATATTTTATTACAGATGTTATCGGCGGTGGAACAGTATATATGATAGGTAACATTATATGCAACCAATTTCTCAGTGCAAGGAACTGGCCTCTCGGTGCAGCACTCTCAGTGTGCGTTGTAATATTCATTCTGCTTATGCTTTATCTTTACAGTAGGATAGGAAACCTTGATGATTTGGGGGCGATGTAAATGAAAAACAGCAAACTTATAAATAAAATAACGAATGCTTATGTGATGCTAATATATGTGTTTGTATTTATCCCTGTAATAGTTATGGTCGCATTTTCATTCAACAGCCTGCCTTCAAATCAGCATTGGGAAAGCTTCACGTTTGATTATTACAGCAAACTGTTTTCTGATAGTGAAATGATCCAAGTACTTATAAACTCACTTACACTGGCAGTAGTAAGTACGCTTGCCGCTATCTTTATCGGCACCCTTGGTGCATATGCGCTTTGCAGGCTTAAATTCAAGGGCCATTCGTTTCTGAATTTTATGGTTTTTGTACCTATGGTGATCCCAGAAATAGTTATAGCGGTAGCATTTCTTGGGCTTACAGGTGCAGCTGGCATATCAAAAGGCTTTTGGGTTATGGTATGTGCGCATACTATATTCATTCTTCCGTATATTATTGTTACGCTCAAGTCAAGATTTGCAGACTATGATGTTTCTATAGAAGAAGCTTCACTTGATCTTGGTGCAAACCAGATATATACATTCATACACATCATCTGTCCTATGATACTTCCAGGTATTTTTACTGGCGGACTTATGGCATTCTCGCTGTCATTTGACGATCTTATCGTATCAAATTTTCTCAGCAACACGGGATATACCACACTTCCTGTAAAAATATACTCAAATCTGAAGGTAGGTATCTCACCTGAATATAACGCATTGTTCACCATAATACTTGCGGTAATGCTTATAGCTACCGCGGCTATTGCAATAAAAAAGAAAAGAGGAAAGTAAAATGAAAAGAAGAAAATTTCTGGCGTTGACAGCAGCGTTGGTATTGGCGGCAACAACCGGACTGGCTTCCTGTGGAAACAATTCAGGCAGCAAAGGCGACACAAAAGAACTTAATATGATTCTCTACCCTGACTATGTCCCTCAATCTGTCATTGACAGCTTCGAAAAAGAAACAGGCATAAAGTGTAATATCGACTATGTTGACAATGATACTCTCATCTATACCAAGTGGTCAGAAGATCCCAAGGGTTATGATATTGGTCAGCCTGCTATTTCTACTCTGCACGCACTTATCGATGCAGATATGCTTCAAGAAATAAGCTATGAAGATATTCCAAACAGCAAATATATTTCCACAGATAAATGTGATATCTCACTGAATGACAATGACAAGAAGTACTCTATTCCATATAACACCACCGGCGGTTACACTTGGATATACAACACAAAGACCTGTCCTGTCACTATCACAAAAATGGATGATCTTCTTGATGAAAAGCTTCGTGGTCAGATCGTTACAATGCCTTATTCGTTCATGTGGTATCCGTCAGCACTTATGCACCTTGGATATTCAGACTCCTCTACAGACGAAAAAGAGATTGCTGAAGCAACAGAATGGGTCAAGAAGCTTACTGCGAACGTAAAGGTGTTCGACGGTGCAACACCAAGTTCTTCTGTGAAAAATGGCGAATGCAGTGTCGCTCTTACATTTGCAAGTGACGCTTCAAGGGCGCTTCTTGATGACCCTGATCTTGATTACCTCAAGGTAGAAGACCAGACATTTATGCAATGCACACAGTATTGGGTTATTGGAAAGCAATCGCCTAACAGTAAGAATGCTGAAAAGTTTATTGATTATATATGCGACCCTAAAATTTATGCAGAGTGTTTGAATACATACCCCGCTATATCAAATAATGAGGAAGCGCTGAATTATGTTTCCGATGATTATAAGAAAATAGAAGGTATGTTTGAGATCCCTGATGATAAAAAATCATACATTCTCAATTCGGACCTCCCTACTGACGCACTTTCCGCATATGATGAACAATGGAATAAGATCATGTCAAACTAAGGAGTGATCCTACAATTAGCAAAGATTATTCTGAGATAGCATACAAACATACACGTTTTTTTGTTGAAGAATGCGGAGAGCGTATCGCAGGCACTGCACAGATGAACAAGGCAGCAGAACACGCTGTCGAAGTGTTCAGATCTCTCGGCATGAAATATATCCAGCATCATTTTCAAGTACCTGTTTGCAGCACTGAAAAAAGCGTTGTTGAGTTGATCTCAAACAAGCAGATCACACCTCTGCCACATACTAATGTGTGCTTCTGCACAGATACACCAGAGGGTGGCTTAACAGCGGAAGCTGTACTTATACATTCAGACGTCAAGAAAATGGGTGTTATCGGCGAGATCTATCCTATCAGTGACAAGTGTATAAAAACAGATATCAAAGGAAAGATCGTAGTTATAGAGCGAAGCGTTCTTATGGATTACCCAGATATAGCCACCTACAAGGTACTTGAAAAATATAAGCCCGCTGCCGTAATATTCACAACAGACGAGTCACAGCAAGGCATACCATATGTGTATTCAAATTTTGAGTACAGAGAAGCACAGTATATGCTGCCGTCATTCATAATGAACAAAAATGATGTGAATAAACTGTTCAGCCAAAATGATAAGGTCATACTGCACGTTGAACTAAAAACTCAGGTTCAGAAAAAAGAAAGCACCAATACGATAGGCGTAATAGAGGGTACAGACAAGCAAGATGAAGTGATCTTGATCTCAGGTCATCTTGACTCGGCAGTCAGCAGCAAAGGTGCTGTTGATGATGCAGGTGCAATAGGCACTGTTATGGCATTAGCAGAAAAATACAAGGCTCTATCCGACAAGGGCGTCAGAACACATAGGACCTTATATTTTGCCTGCTGGTCGGGTCACGAACCTGGTCTGCACGGAAGCAAATACTTTTTGCAGCAAAACCAGGACATTTACAAACGTATAAAATATAATATCAATTACGATATCATTGGAATGACAACGCCTTATTCCATAACCTATGCAGGCGTAAAAGACTTTGAAGCGATATTTGAAAAAATATTTGAAAAGTGCGGCTCAACGTTGGACATTTTTTCCGGACCTGTTCCCTGTGACACACTAAATCTCACATCAAACAAAATCCCTAGTCTTACTATGTCAAACGGTGGATTCGTATGGGGACATACGCCTGCTGATGATATGAAAAACATTGACAAAAGGGGCTTTGATCAGCCTATTGATTTCTCAAGTGAGCTTATAAACTATCTTGACAGCCTTGAAAAAATACCTCAGGGATACACAGATGATATTGAAAAACAGCTTGATATATATGCCACACGATATGGCTGGGATTTCTGACAGGAGGCATATGTTATGAAAATAATTGATCTGAGCGGCGAATATACAGAAAAAATGTGGTATTATGGTGAGCCATACACGCCATACAGCGTAAAAGATCTTGCGTGTGTCGATAAAAATGGCTATATCGCAAGAGAATATACACTGACAGCCCACACAGGCACTCACATAGAAAACAGCGCTCATTGGAGCGAAAATGCACAGGGAATAAGCGAGACCCCTATTGAGAAATTCGCAGGTAACGCTCGGTTACTTTACCTGCCGTTCTCAGAAAGCAAAGAGATAACAGTGAAAAGACTAAAAGCAGCAGGTGCTGATGGTCTTGAAAAAGACGAGATATGTATTATCCGAACAAATTGGGATAGCTTTTGGAACAAAAAAGAATATGTATCTGAAAGCCCATATATTACAGTACCTGCGGCAGAATATCTTGTATCAAAGGAAATAAAACTCGTGGGAATGGACAGCCCTATGATAGGCGATCCTAATGACGGGATCTCATCAGTAGGAGCTGACCTCGTTCTTCCCGACTATAAGTTTTCAGAAGCAGGGATACCGATAATACTTGGTCTTGTAAATTTATCATCTCTGCCTGAAAAGTTCTTTTTTACAGCCTTTCCACTAAAACTGCATAACGGTGAAGGAAGTCCCTGCCGTGCAACCGCAATAACATTTTAAGATAAAGGAGCTATTTATTATGGAATATGAAATTCAGAAACATCTGCATTATGCAGGAATACCAAGTTTTAATCTTTATCCGTACACACAGGATACTGAATGTGCTGACATAACTATAATGGGTGTACCTTTCGATAGTGGTGTTACAAATCGTCCAGGTGCAAGACTTGGACCAAGAGCTATAAGAAATATGAGCCAGCTCACAAACTGCTTTGCCTACCCATGGAGCTACAAACTCAGCGATAAAGCAAAGATCGTTGATTACGGCGATGTAGGATACTATGTGGGTGCAAATACAACGAAGGTAATGCTTGAGGAAACGTATAATACTGCCAAAAAAGTTTTTGAATCTGGCAGCAAACTTCTTACCCTTGGCGGAGACCACACTATTCCATATGGTATGGTCAGAGCTGCAAGCGAAAAGTTTGGAAAACTTGCTCTGCTGCATTTTGACTCTCATCAGGACAGCACTCCGTCCACTGATGGAAATGTATCCCACGCAAACTTCGCATATGACTTACAGGCTGAGGGGTGTATCGACCCGTCACATTCGGCGCAGGTTTTTATAAGAACTGAAATGACTAAATGTGGATATAATATTTTCTATGCTATGGACGCTGTAAATATGGATATGAAAGAGCTAGCTAGACAGTTGAAAGCCATTGTGGGCGATATGCCTGTATACATAACCTTTGATATCGACGCTCTCGATCCCTCGGCTGCACCAGGTACAGGTACGCCTGTTATCGGCGGTCCTACCTCAGCTCAGGCAAGGCGACTACTTTACGAACTGCGTGGTATCAATGTTGTAGCAGCAGATCTTGTAGAGGTGCTTCCCGCATATGACCACAGCGAGATCACCGCACTTGCGGCGGCAACGATCGCACAGGACCTTATGTATCTTATGTATAATAAAGAATAAATCTCGCATCTCCAGCCCATAGTTTTACCTATGGGCTAAAGGTGTTTTTAGGAGTGATAACAAATGAACTGCGAAGATTTAATGAACATTCCCAAAATATATTCAGGAATGAAGCTTATAGCGGGTGGATCAGGAATGTACAGAAACATACGGTGGATATATTTTGCCGATTGTACACAATGTCTTTCAGATGATTTTAAAGTCTCACAGTTGATACACGGAGGAGAACTTGTTATTGTCACAAATGCAGCACTCACAGACAATGATGACAAAATGCTCAGTATGATTGTGGAAATGAACCAAAAGAATATAGCTGGGCTTGTTATAAATGTCGGACAGATATCACCTATGCTGACCGAATACTGCAATGACAACGAACTACCGCTGTTTGAACTGTCCTATGATCTGCACCTCATTGATCTTTCACAGATCGTATGCAAGGCATTGGTGGAAGAAGAAAGCAACACAAACTCGATAGATCAGCTTCTTGCTGCAATAATTTATTCCTCTAATATAAATGACGCTGATATAAAGATACGGGCAGGCTATCTAGGCACTAATATATCGGATAAAAATCATATAGTCGTGCTGAAGTTAAACAAAAACAACAAACTTCAGGACTCTTATGAAAATCTGCAAAGATATATCAGATATGAATTTAAAAACTATGGTTTGCAAAAAATGCTGATGCTCTGGCAAATAGATACAGGCATAATGCTTATCCCCTCGGAGTTATTTAGCCGCGATCTGCTCTCCAATATATTCACAAGGATAATAGACCACATTAGTTCTTACTACGGCGTTGACGCAAAGGCAGGGATAGGATCTGCATATGAATACATATCGGAATTAAAGAAAAGCTTTCAGGAAGCTCTGAACTCCATTAAAATATCACACTCTGAAAGTAAAAGTCAGAAAGTATTCTTTTACGATAATCTCGGTATCTACTCGCTTATCGCGCAGATAAAAAATGATAAGTTTCTTGATGAATATGTAAATAATCATATAGGCAAACTGATACAATCTGATGTTTTGCAGGAGGGCGACCTTTGCAAAACGCTTGAAGCCTATCTTGATCATAACTGCAACGCTGCCGCAGCAGCAGAGCACCTGTTTATCCACAGGAATACAATGCGCTATCGTATGGATAAGATCAAAAAGATACTTTGCTGCGAACTTGATGATCTTGACGTCTATCTTGAACTTAAAATGGCGTTTGAGATCAAAAACTATCGTGAAAGTCAAAAAGATCAGTCATAATTTATTGTGTGCATACACCACAATAAAGATTATAAAGACAACACATTGCTGTTATACTGTTTTTTTCTTATAATTATATCAAAGGAAAAAACTTTCCGTAATAAAAGAACAGGAGTGACTTTATAATGCTAAGAAATTCATTGCCAACTATAATTACAGATAAGGTTCCAGGACCAAATGCCTGTGTACTTTTGAAAAAAAGGGACAACGCACTGCCTAAAGCGCTCTGTGGCTATACATATCCTATATGTATCAAGCGTGGAGAGGGCGCAATGCTCGAAGATGTTGACGGAAACATCTTTCTTGATTTTATCGGAGGTGTCGGCGTTCTCAACATCGGCTACAGCAGACCTGAGGTCGTGAAAGCTGTTCAAGATCAGGCAGAAAAATATTTTCACTGCATTTTCAATGTGGTGGCACACAGTGGTTACATTGAACTTGCTGATAGGCTCAACAAACTTATGCCATGCAAAGGTGATAAACTGAAAACATTCTTTGCAAACAGCGGTGCAGAGGCAGATGAGAATGCAGTAAAGATAGCCAAAGCATATACAGGAAGAAAAGGCATCATCTGCTTCTCTGGTGCATTCCACGGAAGAACAAATCTTACAATGGCTCTTACAGCAAAAAAATCTTATGCAAAGGGAATGGGTCCTTTCCCGTCTGATATTTACAGAGCTGAGTTCCCTTACCTTTATCATGCACCAAAAGGATATTCTGAACAAGAAGCGATAGCATATTACCTAGACAAACTCAACACTCTTTTTGATGAAGCTGCACCTGCCAGTGATATTGCAGCAATGATAGTCGAACCTGTTCAAGGAGAGGGTGGTTTTGTCCCCGCACCTATCGAATGGGTAAAAGCCGTCAGAAAGATATGCGACGATAATGGTATTTTACTTATTGCTGATGAAGTACAGTGTGGAAACTGTCGAAGTGGCAGATACTATGCCTCAGAATATTGGAAGGAAGCAGGTGCTGCACCAGATATTATAGCAACAGCAAAATCTCTTGGCGGCGGCGTTCCAATAAGTGCAATAACCGCCCGTGAGGAAATTATGGATTCAGTACCTGTGGGAACTATTGGCGGAACATATTGCGGAAATCCTCTTGCCTGTGCTTCTGCACTCAAGGTAATGGATATAATGCTGGAAGAAGATTATGCAGGCAAGGCTGAAGAAATAGGTAAAAAGGCAACTATATTTTTCAGCGGTCTTAAAGAAAAATATGAAGAGGTAGGAGATGTAAGAGGTCTTGGCTCGATGCTTGGCGTGGAATTTGTAAAGACTAAAGCAGAAAAAGAACCAAACGGCGAACTCGTTTCTAAGGTGATACAGAACGCCCTTCAAATGGGACTTATGCTTGAAAATGCTGGCACACACGGAAACGTTATAAGATTTCTTGTCCCTCTGTGTGTAACAGACGAACAACTTGAAAAAGGCTTTGAGATATTTGAGACCGCTTTGGTAAAAGCAAAGTCTGATAAATAATACAAGAAAAGAGGTATTAAACGTGAGTATGGATTTTAATTACTACCTGCCTGTAAATATTGTTTTTGGAAGAGGAAAAGTCAGCTCTGTTGGAATCATCGCAAGCGATCACGGCAAAAAGGCACTTGTTGTCACAGGAAAAAGCAGCACAAAGCGCTCTGGGTTGCTTAACCGAATTTGTAGTCACTTAAAAAAATCAGGTATCGAATATACTGTTTTTGATAAAGTACCACAAAATCCTCTTACAACGACAGCTGAGCAAGCTGCACGAATAGCAAAAGACAACGGCTGCGATATGGTCATAGGCGTCGGCGGCGGAAGCGTTATGGATTGTGCAAAGGCAGCAGCATTTATCGCAGTAAATGACGGTGATATAAATGACTATATATTCAATCGTCTGAAAAGCGGCAAAGCTCTGCCGATAATACTTATCCCAACGACCTGCGGAACAGGCAGTGAGGGAAACGGATTTGCTGTATTAACAAACCCGGAAAACGGAGATAAAAAATCACTAAGATGCAATGCAATAGTTGCAAAGGCGTCTATCATTGATTCTGAATGTATGATGACTATGCCGAAAAATGTTTTGGCAAGTGTCGGTTTTGATGCCTTTTGTCACTGTATGGAAGCCTATATAAGCCGCATTGCTCAACCATTCACGGATATTATGTGCGAAAAGGCAATGAAGCTTATTGCAGATGATCTTCCAAAGCTTTTTAAGGGAGACAATAACCCAGAGTACTGGGACAAGATAAGTCTTGCAAGCACAATGGGGGGAATGGTCATAAATACCGCAGGTGTTACACTTGCACACGGTATGGAACACCCTGTCAGCGGTTTCAAGAATGCCGTACACGGCAAAGGTCTTGCAGCCATAACCCCTGCAGTAACAGAAGCAAGCATAAAAGGTGACCCACAGAAATTTGCATTTATTTCAAAAGTGTTAGGCGGCAATAATGAGAATGATTGTGCAGAACAGATAACAAAATTTATCGACTCACTTCGTCTTACCTGTACGTTATCAGATTTTGGAGTAAAAGAAAGTGATATCGATATGCTGACAGACAGCTGTATGAAAGTTTCAGCAGCAGGTATATCCTATCATCCCGTAAAATTTGACAGGTCACACATAAGAGATCTATATTTAAAGTCACTGTAAATCAAGCCAAAGGAGTTCTTTCTATGCGCAGATATAAAACATACATTAACGGAGAATGGTTTGAAGGCACTTCGGGAATTGTTCTGAGATCTGTTGATCCTTCAAATAACCAAGAGTTAGGCGAGATAGTGCAAAACAGCAAGGAAGATGTGGAATATGCAATAGAAAGTGCCTCACGTTCCTTTTACAAAACCAGAGAATGGCGTGATCTTGATGTTCAGCAACGAAGCGACAAGCTTCTAAAGATCGCTGATATGATAGAGAGCGAGATTGATGAAATAGCTAAGACAGAGTCAATGGACAACGGCAAGCCCTTGCGTGAAGCGCAGGCAGATGTTGACGATGCTGTGCATTGTTTCCGTTATTATGCAGGGCTTATCCGTACACCAAGCGGTCAAACTTACAATGTAAACAGCAATTTCGGCAATATGCACTCATACACATTGAAAGAACCAGTGGGTGTCTGCGCACTTATCACACCTTGGAATTTTCCATTTTTGATGAGCGTATGGAAAATAGCCCCTGCACTTGCGGCTGGCAACAGTATAATTTTCAAGCCAAGCTCTGAAACGGTACTTTCGGCATTGAAGCTTTTTGAGATACTTGATAAATGTGATCTACCAAAAGGCACTGCAAATCTGGTCATCGGTTCAGGAAGCACAGTTGGAAATCTTTTAGCCGAAAGCAAAAAGGTAGATATGATAACATTCACAGGCAGCACATCCGTTGGGCAAGGCATAATGCGGGCTGCTGCTGGCAACGTAAAGAAAATAGGGCTTGAACTCGGTGGAAAGTCACCTAATATCGTCTTTGCAGACACGGATATCGACAAGACCGTTGAATGGGTAATGATGGGTATATTTTTAAATCAAGGAGAAGTCTGCTGTGCAGGATCAAGACTGATAATAGAAAAATCGATAAAGGATAAATTTCTAAAAAAACTTGTCGAGAGAACTGATAAGCTTACCCTTGGAGCTCCTCTTGATAACCCTGATATGGGTCCGCTCATATCAAAAAAGCATATGCAGGACGTACTTGGATATATTGAAAAAGGAAAGGCAGAGGGAGCAAAACTTCTTTGCGGTGGATACAAATGTACAGATGGCGATCTTGTCAACGGAAATTTCATCAAGCCTGCCATATTTGACGATTGCACCTCTGATATGTCAATAGTTCGTGAAGAAATATTTGGTCCAGTACTTACTGTGCTGACTTTTGAAACAGAGGAAGAAGCAATAGAATTGGCAAATGATACAGATTATGGACTCGCAGGTGCTGTTTTCTGCAATGATACCGCAAAAGCTCTAAGGGTGATAAAAGAAGTTCGTGCAGGTATAACGTGGATAAACTGCTATAACCCAGCCTTTTCAGAAGCCCCGTGGGGTGGCTACAAAATGAGTGGCATTGGCAGAGAACTTGGTACAAGCGGTCTTGATGAATATCAGGAAACAAAGCAGATAAACATAAATATATCTGGTACACCTCTTGGGTGGTATAACCACTAGATTATACAAACCGCCGCAGGTCACGAATTAATGCGACCTGCGGCGGAATTTTTTATCCCCCTTATTTCAAAAACTCCCGACTTTTTGAAATAACACCCCTCGCTCCCCACTCCTTATTTCAAAAACACCCCCTATCAACGTTTACATCCGTAAAATTTACACTTTGTTTACAAAATGTAATCGTTATCCTAAGCAGCCAGCTTAACAAATCGTGGAAATAATGTGGTATAATGACAGTACAAAATAAGTAGTGCAAAAAGCACTATAGAAGAATATGGAGAAATGTCATATGGCATATTGTGGACATTGTGGAAAATACGTTAAAGACGGAACAGAAATCTGTCCTGAATGTGGGTGTTATACCTTGGCAAGAGCAGAAACAAAACAGAGCATATCGTTAGGAGCAAAGTCTTTGCTAACATCAGAACAGCCAAACTACAAAACAATACTTATTGGTAAGATTATTGTTTGTGCATTGGGAATAATACTGGGACTTATAGTCACAGCAACAAGTGGTAACATATCCGCACCATACAACACTGCAGATACAAACAATTACAACGAATATTATAATTCCGCAGATTATGCTGAATTTGGAACAGATTATTATACATACGTGTATAAGGCTCTTAAAATAACGACCGAAAATACTAAATCTACAGCTCAATATGCAGCTCAAACAGCTAAACAAATGCAAGATTTAGTAAAAATAGTTCCTAAATTTAAAATAATAGGAACTGGTTTTGGACTATTTATAATTCTCATATCAGCTTTTGCAGCCATAAAATCTATAGGCTCTTATAAAACTGCTATTTATAAATCGGCACAAATGGAGTTGATAATCGGAGCATTAAACAAAAAAGAAAATCAAAAATAATCGTAAGAAAAAAATTATGGCTTTTTGTAGAAAATGCGGAAAAGAAATTGATGACGACGCAGTAATGTGCGTACACTGCGGCTGTGCGACCGAAAAGGCAGCACTACCAAGCACAAACCAAAACCCTGACTATGACCCTTATTCAGGTGCAGACTTTGTGGAAGTACTTCTCAGTTTGCTGATACCTATTGCAGGTATCATATTGTATGTTGTCAAGAAAGATACACGACCAAAAGCGGCAAAGACTTGTCTTATAACAGGTGTTGTCACTTGGGCGAACTGCTTTATATTAATGACAATACTTGGTTCAATGTAGTCGAAAACCTATGAAAAAAAGCAAATGTTTCATGGTTAAGACAAATTTAAAATAATCAAAATTTGATAAACATTATAAATGTTTAAAAGGAGGATTTTTATATGGCATTTTGCGGAAAATGCGGAAAAGAAATAGACGATGAGGCAGTTGTATGTGTACATTGCGGCTGCCCTGTCACATCACAAAGCAGTCAGGAAGCCAAAGCAGAAACACAAGGTCTGAGCGACAAGCAGAAAAAAATAATCGCATTTGCTGTGGTTATTTTGGCTGGATTATTGGCAGCTTTTTGGTTTTTCGTCGAATCGTATGATCCCACAAGTGGTTATGAAGAAGAACAAAAATTAAAGCAAGAAGAGATAGAACGTCTTAGTCCATTAACTGATGATCTTAGCAAAAGTACAGAAGAGTTGGAAAAAAAGGCCGAAGAACTGTTGGCTGAAGCTGGAAGTATGGATTATTGATAATACCAAATGATACACATCACACTTTTTTCATAGAGGACTTCCCAGCCGATAAAAAAAAGCGAGCCACCCCAGCTCGCTTTTTCCCCTGCATAAATTCCCCACCTCTGCAAATAATATTACTGCAATTTTGAAAAAACAACGGAGGTCATAAATATGAAAGCAACAGGAATTGTCCGCAGGATCGACGATCTCGGCAGAGTTGTCATACCTAAAGAAATAAGGCGCACCATGCGTATCCGTGAGGGCGACCCGTTACAGACAACGTTGAAAAGCGAACTCGATTACCTGCTTGTGCTCCTCAGATTGGCGGATAGGCTGTACATAAAATAAATTAAAAGCAAAAACTATAAACAGCTTGACATTTTGATAAGAATGTGTTATTTTAAATCTGTAACTTAAATTACGTTATAGATTTAAAAGGTGAGCATATGAGAGAATACCTAAAAAAAACGTTAAGACAAAACGTTAAAATAAAAGAGAATAATGACCTATACGACCGATTGCCGCTTGCTTTCAAAGGGAGATATGATCTATTTGATGTTGAAATCAACGGAATAGACTGGCTTGCAATTCAACCAAAAGGCGATGTTGGTCTTATTGCGCTCCGAAAGGACAGAGCTAAAGTTCAGAATATTTCAGGACTTAACTGTGCAATATTTCTTAAATCGACCACCCCTTATATCAAGGAAAAACTTGTCGAGGACGGCATCCCATTTGTACTGAAAGGCAAGCAGGTTTATTTGCCGTTTATAGGCTGCCTGCTGTCTAATTCAGGTGAACGTGATATTGCACCTGTTGATATTATTTCGTACTTGACGCAAAAGCTAATACTTATGGCAATCTATGAAAGGTGGAACAAGGTAACAGTATCAGAAGCTGCCACAAAGCTGGGCGTATCCAAAACGTCTGCGAGCAGGTGCTTTGATGAAATAGAATATCTGAATGTCAATATCCTTGATACAAAGGGCAAAGCAAGAGCTGTTACCGTTCCGTCTGATATAAAGCAGCTGTGGGAACAGCTTCAGCACATTCTTAGAAGCCCTGTTATTAGAAGATACGAGTTTCCGAATGATATATATTTAGACAAAAAGGCAGGAATCACTGCTCTGTGCGAGTATTCATTGCTCTCTGATAATGCTTACACTACCTATGCGGTGACAAAAAAAGAGTTATCTGACACAGGGGTAAAAAAGCTGAAGCAAGTTCGAAAAGGAGAAGCTATTGGCTGTGCAGTTCTTGAAGTGGGCTATTTCATTGACTATAACCATAAGCCGATACAAGACCCACTAAGCGCATCCCTGTCATTGACCGATGAAGAATTGCAGGACGAAAGAGTAATGAAATCTATAAACGAGATGTTGGAGGAATATGTGTGGTAAAAGGATTAGATACTTTCAGAAACTATTTTGCCGACTACGAAGAACAATATGTGCTTATAGGCGGTGCAGCCTGTGATATTATATTTGAAAGCAATGACGCAACTTTCAGAGCAACAAGGGATCTGGATATGGTTTTGATAGTCGAGGCTCTTACGCCTGAGTTTGGAGAAAGATTCTGGAAATTTATTCAGAACGGGAGATACCGAAATAAGACAACAAGTGTACAAAAGCCGCAGTTTTACAGATTTGATAAACCTGAAGATGATACCTATCCTAAAATGATAGAACTGTTTTGTAGGAATAATTTTGAACTTCGTAAAATGACAGGGATCACACCAATACACATAGATGATTCTGTTTCAAGTCTGTCAGCAATTCTGCTTGATGATGAGTATTATAAAGCTTTGCTGGAAGGAAAAGTTGTAAGAAACGGCCTGTCTGTTCTTCGCCCTGAATATCTTATTCTGTTCAAGGCAAAGGCATATCTTGACTTGAAACAAATGAAAGAGAAAGGCGAAGCTGTTGATTCGAGCGATATAAAGAAGCACAAAAAGGACATTTTACGAATAACAGCTGAGCTAATGCTTGAAAGCGTATCTGAATTACCCGCAAAAGTTAAATTAGATATTGATACTTTTATTGACTTGTTGGGGCAAGACCCATTTGACAGCAATTCCTTGAAAAGCTATGGACTTAAAAATGATGATGTAGTAGAGGTATTACATAGGATCTTGGGATGATAAGCAGTGTTCTTAATTATTATGAAGTACAGCGGTTGTGTTTTTATGCTACAGCAAAAAAATTCAACTCCGTTTTGAAATTGGTGCGTTTTTATTATATTTTCTGCTTGCGTTTTTGAGATTGACGGATAGGTTGTGCATAAAGTAAAACGGAAACCGGACGGATAGTGCAGACACGCATTTTTTACCGTTTGTGAGCGAAGCTGGCTCTGCGAAAAAATCTCTGTAAATTAATCAACTGTGATAAAAACATTAGTTGGGAGTGGCATAAAATTTGCCACTCTAATTTTTTACAGTATACAATGGGTACTGTAATTTGTCAAGGTTCTTTTTGAAAATCAGCCTGATGGAGTGGAGCACAGCGCAATGGAATCAGGCTGATTTTCAGCGGCTCGCTCAGCCAAGCCTGTCGGGATACATGATTTCAAGCTCACCAAGAACTCTGCACCAGTTTCTCAGTGGCATAGTCCATTTTTTCGCTATTTTATGAGTTGCAAGATACAGAGCCTTCAACAGCGCCGTATCGCTCGGAAATACGCTTCTCTGTTTGTTCAGACGGCGGTATCCGCTGTTACGGCTCCTTTCATACCCGAAAGACCATCGGCACATATCACGAGGACGTCCTTTACGCCACGATTTTTTAGCTCGTTCAGAACGCCAAGCCAGTACTTTGCACTCTCGTTTTCACCGATATGTATGGACAATACCTGCTTATGTCCTGTAAGACTGACAGCAAGAACAACATACGCTGCAAGCTTTTTATCTGTCCGTTTTCTCGTACAGAAAGATGTACAGCATCAATAAATACAATGGGATAAACCTCATCAAGCGGACGTTTCTGCCAGTCCTCTATCTGCGGAAGGAGACGGTCTGTGATATCGGATACCATACCATCGCTGACCTCAAATCCGTAAATATCTTCGATGGTATCGCTTATCTGGCGTGTTGTCATGCCCTTTGCGTACAGCGATATTATCTTCTGTTCGATACCTGAAATATCCTTTTGACGCTTTTTTACGACCTTAGGCTCGAATGTTCCGTCTCGATCCTGTGGTACTTCGATCTCGGTTTCGCCTAAATTTCCACGTATCTTCTTTGTTTTCTTTCCATTACGGTAATTGGAGTTGTCCGAGCGTTCATATGAACTGTACCCTAAGTGTTCATCCAGCTCTGCCTCAAGCATTTCCTGTATAGTGCCGCCAAGAAGATCCTTCAGAGCATCTTCTATATCCCTTGCTGACCGGATATCATACTCCTTGAGCAGCATTCCGATGATGTTCTTTTTTCCTTCACTCATTGGTTCTCTTTTTCTTCTTCCCATAAAAAATCAGCCTCCTGTGT
Organism: Ruminococcus sp. RTP21359st1_H3_RTP21359_211015; assembly: GCF_040909065.1. Lineage (NCBI taxonomy): Bacteria > Bacillati > Bacillota > Clostridia > Eubacteriales > Oscillospiraceae > Ruminococcus > Ruminococcus sp. RTP21359st1_H3_RTP21359_211015. The sequence continues at coordinate 136,875 of NZ_JBDGDD010000001.1, read as the reverse complement.
TATTTCTATTTTACCACAGTTGACTGACTTTTTACAGACTTTTTTTTCAGAGGGTCGAAAAGCAGCGACATTGCTGCCGCTGCTTTCCACCGTTTTATCTCGCAGCTTGCATAGGGTCGCTCCTCAGCGTTGCCCTATTTGGCTGCAAATATAGTATTGATTTTATTTTGGGTGTTATACGCATTTACACAGTTGTTTTTTCAGAACCGAAATAGGACCTAATGGATACGTCACTATATTGAAAATGTCTTTTAGTATACTATTTATTAATTTTACGAGTCATAATTTTTCTGCCCAAAACATCATACGTACATACTCACATACAGCATCGTCGTATTTTTTAGTTTCAATAAGATCTACGATATAAACGATTTTACTATAGATTTCATTGTAAATCTCATCTTTTCTATCTAATTTGTTGATCTTTTCTATAATTGCAGGTGCTGTTTCATAGTAAATTTTTATTAACCCATTTCCGAAAACAGACTGTTTCATATAATGATCTCTTAAAGATCTTAATGTTGTTAGCTCGTAGCAATCATCAGGTAAGCCTTTATGTTCGCAGCAAGCTGTTGTTAAAAAACATCCTCCGGTGCTTGATATGTTTCCCTCTTCCCAATGGCTACACGAGTCATCTGCATAGTAATAAGATTTATACCAACTGCAATAGCCTTTCTTATATTCCCCCTCATAAGTATAATACTTACAGGAACCGCATTTATTCATTTCTACATAATCCATAATTATCATTTCCCTATCTGAATTTTAATTTTCCGAAAATATCCCTTTTGAATCTGATCAAAAATTTTTTTGCATCTTCAAGCCCAAGTTTATATGCTGAATCAAAAGAATCATAAGCCATTGAAATCTCATTTATATTTAAACAAAAGATACCGTGTTTATAACATAATAAGCCTTCTAAATAAAATGTGATTTCAGCAATCTGAGGATAAGCGTCAGTCATTTTAGAAAGCTTTGATAAAAGACCATCTAATTTATCCGTATGGTTTTCATTTATATATAGATCACTTAATGAATCAATAATTGAATAATATAATTGATTTTTATCTTCAGAATCACTATTACATTCACCAATAATATATAAATAATCAGTACACAATTCAAGACCTTCAATATTTTTCGCTTTATCAAAAAAAAGAAACATTGCTTTTAAAATAAAAAATGAACTTTCATAATTATTATTGGTTTTTAAATATTTTTTTGCTACTGATATACCTTTTGGGACATTTGTCCACGATTCATTTATAGAACCATAATATAAATTTAAAAATGCATATTTTGCACAACAATCCATATTATCCGACATTCCGAGCTCATAATAATAGCTTGCTAATTTATAATTTGGCTCAATATTTTTTTCATCTGAAAATAAATCACCAAGTATTTTATAATTTTTTGAACGTTCAAGATAAAATACAGCTTTATTAATATCCTTCGGAAAGTCTGGTGTACCTGCAATATATAACTGACCAATAAGCGTATCTGATAATGGACATCCGCCTAATGCCTCACTTTTCTTTAGATACTCCGGAATTTTTTCATCTCTATTCGGCAAGTTTTCATTTTTCAGATATAAAAAAGCTGCGGCTGAGTATCCGGTTGGATCATGCGTTTCTTCAGAAAATGCACAATAATAATCTTCTGCTTTTTTTAGATCAACAGTTGTTCCAAGTCCTTCTTCATATATATTCCCCAAAATAAATCCCGATCCTGCACCTTCATATTCGTAAGCTATTTCAAGGAGCTGTCTTGCTTTCTCATAGTTTTGAGGTGCACCATTTTTTCCGTGACGAAAAAATACTCCTAATATCCATACAGCGTTCGGGTTGTGCTGATAATATGCTTCACGAACATATTCATAAGGCATTTGAGACAATTCTTGTTTTGTGCAATTCCTTAAGTCCATATATTACCGACCTCCTTTATATTTTTCAACCCGTATCAATCAAAATTTATTTCTTTCGGCATTTGATTTTAAATCATCAATAGTACAGCCATTACATTGCTCAATAGTTATTTCGTAAAAATTGTAATATGAATATTCATTCTCAGAAAATTCAAGTGCATCTCCTTTATAAATTTCCTCTGACGTTAATTTACCATTAGACAAGGAATACTTTGTAAGAAAGGTTATTATTCCACTGGGTGTATTTGCATTAACATCACAACCATGAGAATAATAATTTACAAGGCAATTGAGCGTTTTTGAATAATACAGATCATCCCAGCCAGTATCACTATCACCTGTAGATACTACCGATCCATCATCAGGGTCATATTCATATACATGAAACCTTGAGGCTGCTGCTGCTATATCATATATGTAAATCAATTCATCTGTACCATCTCTATTTATGTCAAATAAAGCGTAAGCGGGTTCTACGGAAGATTGTTGATTTAATTCCGATAATTTGTCAAGATATGCACTGTATATATCTTTAACATCAGTGTTCTTACCATCGTCGGGATTTTTATTTTTTTCTATGTTATCGGTGTCCTTTTTATCAGAACTGTCTCTAGGAATACTATCGATCATATCTTTAAGCGGAGGCCTAATGCTTTTATCTTCGGTATATTTAAAAGCATAATAAGATTCAGTCAATGCCTTTTTACGTTCTTCCTGAGTCATTTTTAGATAATCCAGCTTTTTTATAGTTTTAACTGACGCTTTTAAAGGAGTTTTATCTGCAAAATAATTGTTATATGCATTAATGACTTCACTTGATGTAGTTTCATCATTTCCTACTTTAAATGAAGAATACTTTTTATTTTCACCGTCATAATTAAAGTATATCTTCTCGGTACACCTTACTTTTTTATCGTTCTCTCCTAAAACAACTTCATTTAAGGTATATGCGCCTGCATCTTCAGGAAGATCTGTACCTGTGTATGCATAAAATTGTCCGTCTGCCAATATTATTTTTCCGTTTGAATCTTTATATGGAGTAAAGGTAAACGCATCATGTCCATAATCACTTCTGTTACTACTCCATACGGTATAGAGATCTTCTCCCGTTGCAATAATTCCATTATCTTTTTCATAAACAGTGAAGCATTTTTGCTCCTCCTGTCCGATCATAAGTCCATATCCGCCAATAATAAGTTCAGGTTCCCCATCTCCGGTTAGATCCTGGAACCACATTTCATCCTTTTCAGCATAATTATGACCAATATAACCTTTATACATTTCATATGAATCAAGCCAACCGGTACCGCTGTCCATAGGTTCATGTTCTTCCGACCAGCTTAATATTTCTTCAACGAATTCCGGCGTTTGTTGAGATGTGTTTTCATTTACTTCAACAAGCTTATTTTGACCTCCTATTGCAATTTTGGGAGTAGCAACTTCTGGCTTGATCTCATTATCGGTTAGATACATATCAGCCCATTCTATATCACTTTCACCCCAGATATCTGTTGCAAAATCAAGGGCTTCGTCTATGCTGTCTCCGCACATTAAGCTATAAACAAATGCGTCCTGAATATAGTAATTGTAATATGTATATACTGTTTCTGTATTTGCAATTACACTTAATGCTCCTGCGTCTTTGAATGCATTCACAAGCTTATCGTTTATGTATGCTTTACAGGAACCTAAAAATACTATTGATCCTTCAAGCTCGTTATTTTTATAGTGAGATGTAAAATAGGACGGCATAATACAGTAATAAGTATTTCCGGAGCTATCGTCATCATATGTCACTTGAATAATATTACCGTTAATTATATCATCAAAATATTCTCCGATATTTTGTTCAGTCACAACTTCCTTTGTACATATAATAGGAGTATCATTATAAAGTGTACCATGCTCTTCAATATCAATAAAATCATATCCAGCCAATTCCTCTGCAAAATCTGCAACAGTACAATCTGTGTCGATATCTGTTAAAAGCTTTTCGCTTGTCCACACATCTGAACGCTGATTTAACAATTCAAGCATATCATCGTATCCAAGACCATACATTACTTTTGCTTTCATATCAGTTTTGCTGTATGAATATTTTTCCGAATCAAAGGCTACTTTATTATCGATTGCTTTGATTTGACCGTTTTGATCTATATCGGCATAGTTTTTTGCTATTCCATTAACACTCTCGTCAAAAGGTTCCAGCATTACTCCGCCCAAAGAGCCATCGTTATAGACATATTCATAAATCATAGTATCTTCACTGTAGTCAATGTCGCTGATCATTGATTCCTCGACCATACAGTTTAATGCATTTTCGATTTTTTCTTTTTTGTCGTTCTCTGATCCATTCTTATAATCAGGATCGGATATTATATCTCTCAAAGTAGAGTTTACCTTTTCATAGCTTTCATAAGCGGTTTGGACTTGTTGAACAGTAGGTTTATTTGAGGATAGATATTTATATGCAAAAAAAGCTCCTATTCCCAGAACTGCAACAGAAAAAACACAAGCAGCTATTTTCCCAACACGATTTTTCTTCCGGGAAGAATTTATTTTAGACCTATTTTCCATGCAATTGGGGCATAATTTTCCTGGGTTAGAGCTGTGAATGGTAAATCCGGTGCCGCATTTGCTGCATTTCCTCATAACAATGGGATCGTAGTTGGGATCGTAGGGTATATTAATTTTAAATTTATATCCGCATATATTACAGCTTCTCGCATCTTCATTTAGCAGCTTCCCACATTTAGGGCATCTTTTATTCATTGTATGTCACTTCCTATGAATTACTTTGAAATTGTGGCTTTGTTGAGTATTTTTCCTTTTTTCCGTATATACTTCTATCGTTTTTGTCTTATAATCAATTTTTATAATATATTGCTCATCATTTTTTAATGTCAGAAGCGATCTCGTTCCGTCTTCGGGTTTGTCAAATGCCGTATAAACGAATTTTGCGCTTCCTTTCGGAATTTGACATGATAAAAAGGAATCTTCCGGCGGATAACAGTATGCTATAAAGGTACCATTTTTATTAAAAAAATAACCATTCATAATACATAAACTATCTCACTCCTGTATTAATCATCTATAATCAACGCCTTAATATGTATTAAATTACTTCAACTTCCTTTTCTGCTACAACATCATCACCATAAATATAAGAAATCGTTAACTTGCCTGTAGACTTTATTTCAAACTGTTCATCACCAAATGTTATAATATCTTCGTTACTTGAAACAAATTCACAGTCTTTCCACGCTATATCTATCGGGATTTTTTTTAAAACTTCACCATTTGATTTTTTTATAAATAGATTTCCTGAACATGGAGCTGCATAGAAAAGGCTTACGGTCGCATGACCGTTTTCTTTATCATAAAAGTCAATACCATTTTTAGAAAATGGATCTACATAAGCTTTATCGCAATCCGTTTCTGCGATAAGGTCATAAACCGTTGCGTCCGAATCAAAAGATATATCGATATCATAAATATTAACACTAAAACTGAGGGTAGGTGCAGGTATTGTAGACGACTCATACGAAGAGATAGTTTCGGGAACATCCCAAATTACCTCCTCGTCAAAGTCTATCTCAGCGTAAGCCGATATTTCATCAACATTAGTTTCTATATTTTCAATTGATATTTCTTGTTTATTTTCTGACAATTCATTTTTATCTATAGTTGACATCGGAGTAAAAATCGAATTTGTTTTATACAAACTGCTGTCGATAGTATCATCGTAATAATTATATGTATCAGTAACATTTTCAGCATAATTTGGGGAGGATTCATCTGAATAAATACCAATCAAAGCAAGTATTAAAAAAAATGATATTATGAGAATCGTAGCTATCAATGCTCTTGTCGCTTCCTTTTTCCTATTTATTTCATCTTTTGATGCTTTTTCTTTATTTTGCTTCCTGCGAAATTCCTCCCATCCGTCGTCAATTTTCAAATCTCCCGGATTTGGCTTTGATTTATTTCTTATTTCCATGTCAAGCTTACACCAAGGACAACTGCTTAGTCCTATAAAGTATTCATGCTTTGGATTGTCGGTACATTTGCACAATCTCTGACTTAAAGAATCAAGTGCGTAAAACCATTCGTCTGCTCTCGGTCTGGCGCTCTTGCTTTGTTGACCTTCAATAAATGCTCTTTCAAATAGCTTTTGAATATCTCTCGGAAGAATACCTATATTAGGTGAATAGCGCGTTTTTGCTATTTTCCCATTAATATTACTTTTTGTAAAATAAGGACAATATCCATTTTGTATGTTCTTTACAGGTTGGAAATTACTCATAGATTCTTTGGTGGTAACAACGCATGAAAAAGGATGAACGCCGTTCATTAAAAGCCTGAAAATAATAACTGCAAGAGCAAAATTGTCTGTGCTTTCGTTAAACATATTCCGTGCATTATTTTCATCAAAAGTTTTACCCTGAAGCTCAGGAGGAATAAACTCCGGAGTAACTACAGTACATGGAAAAATTTCTCCTGATTTACTTTTGATATGATATGAATCCGTATCTACAAGCATAACTCGACCAGTGTTCACATCTAACATGAAATTATTTGGGTTCAGATCTCCGATTATATGTCCGCTGTCGTGAACATTATTCACGGCGGCAGCAATATTTTCTGCCACTTTTACATATTGTGACCACAAATATTTTTTTCTGTTATCATAAACGTAAAAATCTATCAAGCTGCTTAACCCTGACACTTTTTGCATTACATATCCGCAAAAATTGTTATCCTGATACAGAATGGCGTGAGGCCATGCACATTCAGACAAGTCATTTGAATCTGTTTCAAGCATAGCCAGAAGTTTATTTTTCCTGTTTTCGGTACGATTCTTTTCATGATAGATCTTTGCAACCAAATCGGGCATACCTTCTATATTATAAATGCTGCCCTCGCCGCCGGAAGTAATGCTTTCTTCAAATAATACATATTTTTGTCCGCTATTCAAATCGTAATAAATTCTTCTATCATTATTAGAAGCCACTGCTGGAACCCCCCGTTATATTACTATAGTGCTCATCAACAGCTTCTGAATTAATATAAGTAAAATGAGTCGATGTTCCCACCTCTTGGAGAGCTTGTTTCATTCTTGGTAAAGCATCTTTTATAGCTTTATCTTTAGCTTTATCATTTTCAGAATTTGACGCCATACTATCGCTTTGTGTAGAATCATCTGCATGATCAGAAGTATCATCATCCGCAATAGCGCTTCCCTGCGTATGTTTGCCGTTGTAAGCGCTATCCTTACTTATACTGGAAGATTCCATACTCTTTTTCGATGTATCCTGAACGTTACCTTTGTTTAAAAAAACAATACAGATAGAACAAATAATAATAAGCACTAATATCACTATCAGCTGTATCAAAACGATTTTCCTTAGTTGGCGGTTGATTCTATACGAATTTTGTAATCTTTTCTTTAACTTTCTGGATTCATCATTAATTACTATGCTTTCACCAGTAGGAGTTACTTTGATTATATTTGTAGGCTTTTTTATATCAATAGGAGTAGGTCTGCGGCCTTCACGGAGTTTGCGTTTCATGTTTTCGTTTAACTTATCCCAATCAGGTTCCTTGTAATATTCCTCGTCTTTTAAATCTGCTAAAATATCAGTGTTTATCAATCCTACGATAGTTTTATCATCTGTTACATTAGGCAAGCCGTTTCCCGAAACAAATTTAGATATGCTTTTTTGCAGATTTTCAAAATCAGTTTTGTTATTTGCCCTAAGAATATTTCTGTCCATAAATCGGCGGATAAATGGAATATTTATTTTTTGAGCTTCATTTGCAAGCAGAGGATGACACACAATATCAAATATGCCGTCTGTCATAAGCGTTAATGCACAGACCTCGTCGGGATATTTTCCAAAGGACCAATTGTCGGGACCGCCCAAGAGCGGATATGTTTCATTGAATGCTTCTCCCTTTTTTACTTCTGTTGCACAATCATAATTACCGCTCGGCGTTAAAACGATAATACCGCCGTCACCGCATTGACCGTAATATAAGTTTTTACCATTATAAATCGCAGCAGTGAGGGTTGTATTATATTCCGAAAAATCTATTTTCATGTCTTCGGCAGTATTCATTACGTTGTTATATGCTTCTTGATATGCCTGTGATATAAGATCAATGTAAAACTTATCGCTTTTTTTGGTTTTAATATGCAAATTTATGTAAGCCAAGAATGAATTCACAGCCACTTTTGCACCTATATCCGATTTACTTGCACTGCCTAAACCGTCGGCAATTACAGCTATTGTATATCCGTTGTCAAGCTTTAGCACATCAGAATAATCCTGACATACACCGTCAGGATTTTCTAAATGTGCTGTTCCTATTGCCGAAATTTTAAAATATCCAATCATTCTTACAAACTTACTCCTTTATCAGCAGAGTGTATCTTCCGATCTATTTCATATCTTTAAAAATTTCCGCAGGCTCAATCAAGCGGAACCTTAAACATTGTATCAGGTGCAGGAATATTTAACGAACCGGATTCCTCAGTACTGTTTCTCAAAGCATCCAGACTGGATGAAACAAATTTAAACAGCCCAGTGAAATCACAATTTTTTAATCCGTATATATTATTTGGATCAAATATTTGTTTCATAATATCGGCTCTAAAACCGTCCACGCCAACACAGTATGCAATCGCCTTTCCGTTATTCTCCATCCACTTTAATCTCTCAGCTGACTCACGGTAATCATCATTTGGACCACCATCAGTTACGCAAAAGATCCAAGGTCTGAAATAAGGTGTTCCTGCGTAGTTGTATTTATTTTTTTGCATCGTGACCATATCCATTGCAGTTTCCAGGGCTTTGCCCATAGCAGTATTTCCATATGCTTTTAGTTCAGGTAATTCCATTTCTTCGACCGGAGCAAAATCCTGAATTACCTTGACATCACTGTCGAACGTAACAACAGCCACATCAATACAAGCCTTTGCATGGGTATCAAGACTTGATAGGGTCTGCTGCTTGAATACTCTGAGTCCCTCGTTAAGCTGTTTTATTGCTTCATTGCTGTTCATTGAACTTGACGTATCCAATAGAAAAACACAGGCAACGTGTTTTTCCGTAACGTATTTTACCGGTTCGTCATTGAAATCTCTTTGGTTTAATTTTGGCATAATAAGTCCTCCTAAATTTGTTATATATAATTAGAATATTTACTGGTTTGATTTTATAATCATACCTACATCATTAACTGAGAGAGGCACATCAATTACCAAATCAGTAATAATACATCCGTACATTTGAAATACTATCCCACCATATTCTGTATTGTCATCGTTTATAGTAGCGTTGTTTTTTAGATAAGATATGGCTTTTGCAGAAAGATTGAAAGAAACTGTCTCAGGCTTAAAGTCAAATAAACAGAAAAAACCGTCTGATTGTATAAATGTTCTTGTATTTTCAATAATGTCATTACTGATCTCATTTGGAAAAGTATATGATTCATTATTAATGCTGACTGCATCTGCTGCCGTAGGTACACCGGTTATGTAATTCCCGTCAAGCTTATAAAGAGCATTCCAATCTACAGCATCTTTGGGTGCAAATACATAATAATCAGTATTAAGATATTTTAAAGTAACAGTTATTGAACAACCTGTTTCTTCGAAATCAGAAAAGTATTTGTTATCGATATACTCTACTTCGTTTCCGTCAGTATCATAAAAATTTGCAGCTGACCAGTCGTCATAATTATCGATTCCAATGAATTCAATCGATTCATAGGTTTTATTATTTGAGTCTGTTTTTTCAGACTCTATTTCAACGTTTGTATTAGAATCTGTTATTGATTTGGCTGATTTGCTTTTAATAGCATTATCAGTAACACCAGATCCAATCTCTGTTTTTGATAAATCGTCATCCGTGACAATATTTTCTTGTTTATTATGTATTTTAATAATAACTGTTATCAAAACTATAGCAGTTAATACAGTTATAATAGAGGATAGTGATATTATAATATTTTTTTTCACTTGTTTAGACTTTATTGCAGAACTGTTTTCGGTTGGGGTATTTAAATACGCTTTCTGGCAAGATGATTCCGCAGATACTTTGTATCCGCAAAATTTGCAAAAAGTTGAGTTATCATCTATTTTATTGCCGCATTCTTTACAAATCATAGTTATAACCTCTTAAAAACATACGTTCTATCTGTATTTATTTTCCTCAAAATCAATTTGTTGGAGGAAAGTTTTTCAATTACATACCTTTTAGAATGTCCAAGTAACTTACTTACTCTATAATCATCATCATATATTTCAAGAGTATCACCATCGATTGAGTAGTAGCCTTCCTCGGAATAAGCACCGGAAATGAGTAACCTTCCATTGGTAAATTCCCAAGTCACTTGATCTTCTTTATCTACCAATTCGGTACCATCAGAATAAAGCAACCATTTTCCTTGAATCTTACTCTCGTTGCTCTCAAATATCCTGAATAAAATAAAAGCAATTATAACAATAAACAACATTAATATAATAGCAATAAGTATATTACGTTTTTTATTAGTTTTCATTATTGCTGCAAATCCTCCATCTTGAGGGTTGAAGTTATTTAAAACACATCCGCAATGTAGACAGAATTCCGCATTAGGTGCAACGGCATTACCGCATTTAGGACAATAACTCACCTGAGGGGCAGGAGCAGGCTGCGGCTGAGGGCGTGGCTGCTTTCCCGTAGGTTCTCCGCAAACGGGACAAATAACTGTGTTGTCTGATAATTTCTTTCCGCATTTTTTGCAAAACATAGCTGGTCACTTCCTAAAAATTATTTTGCATGGTTGAATACATTCTTTGAGAAATAATCTGATTTATCATCTCTTCAATGTTTTCACATTTTGTTTTTTCCATAATGTAAAATGGAATTTCTTCTACGTTTCCCGATGTCTTTTCTATGACAAGCATTGTTGTAAAAGAATCTATAATATACAATGCTGCCAGTAATAACAATATAATTCCCCATGCAGGAGATCCACCTAAGCATATAATGGCAGCAATTAAAGCAACAAGTCCGCAAATAAAGGATTTTGGATTCAATGAGAAATTTGAATTGACTGATGAAATTTGATTAATAGGAATACTTTTTCGTTTAGTGCCAAATGGTATGAATAAAATCGCATTCGGAAGTTTGGTTTTAATAAAATTCTGTTCCATTCTAATCTCACCTTTCATATAGAATAATAAGAGTGAGATCATAAATGTTATTACTTTCGGGTTTTGCCCGGTTAGTTGACCTGCTTGGCAATTGCTGCATAGAGTCTGCCCATAAGGCAAAGCAGCACCGCATTTACGGCAATAACTCACCTGAGTGGCAGGATCCGGATGAATGGGTGGCTGTGGTGGAGTGTAAGGCGGCATCATTCCCGTAGGTTTTGGTGGAGTGTAAGGCGGCGGCATCATTCCCGTAGGTTTTGGTTGAGGGAAAGGCGTCGGCTGCATTCCCGTAGGTTCTCCGCAAACGGGACAAATAACTGTGTTGTCTGATAATTTCTTTCCGCATTTTTTGCAAAACATAATAAAGCTCCTTCACTTGAATAAATCTAAGTGTCTATACCTATCTTATAATATACCACTATAAGAAAAAGAGCCCCGCAATCCCCGATAAATCAAGGCTTTGCGGAGCTTTCCAACCACAATTCTGACCAGAAATAAAAAAGAAAAGCTAAACATAAGCATACAGTTTTTCAAGCTGTTTACGCTTCATATCCATGTTGGAATGCACATATCTTTCAAGAGTAATTTTCACGCTTGCATGACCCAGCAGCTCACTGACCGTCTTTACATCAATCCCAAGCCGAATGCACTCCGTAGCAAAGGTATGCCGCAGAACATGAAAATTCTTATACGTTACACCAATGTGTTTCAGAAAAGTTTTGTACCTGTACTGATAAGTCCTCGGTTCGGTATAATTCAAAGAGCAAGTCAGGAAGTAGCAGTCAGGATTGACATTTCGTTTGATTTTAGCAATCTGCGACAGCATAAAAGTCGGAATAGGAATATCACGGATAGACTTTGCACTCTTAGGCTCATCGATTATTACAATAGTTTTAGGACTAATTCCGTTCGGATTTTTAATCCGCTGGAGCGTTTTCCATACATGAATTACCTGATTTACAAGGTCAATATCCTGCCATTTCAAAGCGCATATCTCGCCTATTCTCAGACCCGTATAAAGACACAGCAGAACGCCAAGTATTTGACAGTCATCACACAAAGCATTTTGACGGATTTTTGCCATTTCAACGCTTGTAAAAACCTCAATTTCCTTATGTTCCGATTTTGGCAGCGATACATTTTTAGCAGGGTCATCTAGCTTGTATTCAGTTTCTCCGTATGCGAATACAGATTTCATCATGATCAGAATTGCCTGCACGCTCCTTGATGAAAGCCCTTTTCCGTCATCTCCGCCGCATTCCAACAGTTCGGACACATAGCGATTGATTATAAATGAAGTCACTCTGCCAACACGCATATCTCCGAACGGCGCAGCGATGTAATTCTGATACATAGTGCGATAACTGACATAGGTTGATGATTTAATGCTATTTTTGCGACTTGCAAGCCATACCGAGAACAGTTCTGATACCGTTATCGGATCGTTTTTCGGCAACAAATCAACTTTAGCAAGCTGTAGTTTCTGCGAACATTCCACATAGCTGTAAGCGTAAACAGACGAATACTTTGCTCTACCGTTTTCCATGTAACTTGAAATATACCTGCCCTCCCAGCGACCGTCCTTGCGTTTGAATATGTTTTTTCCTCGTCTTGACATGGCGAAACCTCCTTAAAATATGTACTTTAAGTATACACCCGTTTTGACGAGATTTTTGACCAGAAATAGAAGAAAAAAGAGTTAAAAACAGCCTAAAATCCTTGATATTTTGCAATTAAATATACAGATTGTGAGATTTCGTTCGTTGAATTTGTACAAAACATACAGTAAATCTTGTCAGTTTTAGTCAATCCGTGGATTGATTTTTTTTTCTTATAGTGGTATATTATAAGATAATTTCGGCGTATACTGCACATTTTGTCGTATGTTAACTCTGTTTTAGGGAGAAGTCAAGTCCATTTTAAAGGTTTATTGCTTATGCTTTAAGTTGGTTACTGAAATTTGTAGCATTGTGTGATATACTTGTAGTTCAAAACAAAGCGCTCTCCGAGAATAAAAATATTTGAGTGCCAAAAAGTTTTTTATCAGCCCTTGACAAACGAGTGTTCTAATGCTATAATATCAAATAGAAACAACAGCATTTAACATAAAATTACAATTTAATAAATAAGTGCCTTTTACTTACATAAACATATTGGCAAATACATTTAGAGCATAATGCTCGTACATATTTAAGGCACGATTTTGATAGCAACGGGATAATTATATCCTTTTGCACTAATCGTGAACTTGAAATATGTGCGAGCTTTTTTGTTGTCTAAATAAATTCAATGTGGTATGTAACGAATTGGTAACGCGGTCAGAATTACATAAATTGCGATACCCTCCGTGTCACATAGACATACCTTTAATATAACATACTAATAATATTAATATAGCAGAAGAAAGAATGTATAGTAGAGATAAGTATTGGTAGGTGCGTAACGAAATGGAGGCGGAATATCAAATTGCGCATCTGCGATTTTCATTTTTCTGCTATGGAAAGGAATTTTTATGAAGTTGAAAAAATTAATGATAATTGATGGTAATCCTTTTGCGGACACAGAGTTCGGTCAGCTTGAGTGTGTTGAAGTTAACGGAAAGCTGTACTTCCCCGCATCGGAGTGTGCAAAGGTTCTCGGATATCACAATCCGAGAAAAGCTATCATAGACCATTGCGACGAGCCAATAAAGCTTACTGTTCCGCATCCGCAAAGTCCGTTAAAAACTATCGTGAAGAATTATATCAGCGAGGGAGATCTGTATTCGCTGATTTTCAATTCAAGGTTACCGATCGGCAGACAGTTTCGTGCTTGGATATGCGACGAGGTGCTCCCGACGATAAGGAAGTACGGATTTTATGTTACGCCGAAGGTTCTTGCGGAGTGCGACGGCAATCCCGAAAAGCTTAAGCGTAAGCTAATGGAAATACAATGTTATCAGTTCTGGAACTACTGTCTGGATCATCCTGATAAGGCGGCAGATTTGATATCGAAATTTTATGAAAAGGCTATGAAAGAAGATGATATTATAGACGCTGAATTCTGTGATGAGGTAAGTAACGAAACCAGTCGCTTGATTGAATGCTCTGCGGTGAGTAACGAACTGCGCACGGCAAGAAACGCCGAAATCTCGCCCGTGTGAGCCTGCCGATTCTCGGCGGTATCCTTGCCCCACCTATGTTGGTTAAAGCCCATACACGCCGAATGTGTGCGACGTCCGAGGCGGTTAACGGTGATTTCTGATGAGAGAATGAAAGTCCGGTAAAAATTGCTCCTGTCAGTATTGCACGATCACCGATATGCAGAGGTTAAAGCAAATCGAAATATTGTAAAGCAAGTTAAAGCATCGGGGTCGTAAGCCCCCGATGCAGTCACAGCGGACAGCAAAGCTGACCGCAAAAGTGCCGAAAATACGCAGTTTCAGCAAAATTGTTGTGCATAATTTTTATGGGGTCATAAATTCGAGGTTTGAAGAATTCAGGGGTCGTAAGTACTGAAAATCACGTAAAATCGGTGTGATTTCAGGAGTCGTAACAGAAAATCAAAGGACATTGCCGCATTTTTCAAAATTGAATAACTTAAATCCCAAAGTCAAAAATGAATCAAAAGGAGTGTTGCCTATTGGAAATTAACGTCAGTGAAAATAAGCGGATCGTAGAGATCTGGCTGACAAATCAGGAGCAGGAGGACGATAGTATCAGCGAATTCGTGCAGAATACTGCAGACAAGTACAGCGATAAAAAATACAAGGTTGCCGTATTTATGTCGGGGGACAACGACTTGTTTGACTGCACGGAGGGATTGATAGAGCACAACCTCTGCCTATGATTTGTGGTGCGCAATCAGGCGCACCGTACATAACTGACGTAAAAAAACATAAATTGCGGCAAAGTCATAAAATCTTCACTCGGATATTTATTGCCTTTGCCTATTGCAATTCTGAAAGATATATGATACAATATTGATATAAATTAAAACGAATATTTCTGACAACATTGTAAGTATTCGCAAAGGTAAAACCGAACCGAAAAAATAATCAACATTGAAAGGGTGAAACAATGAGCATAAAGTACAGCATAGCAGGCTATTGCCGAATTTCTGTCGACGAGGAAATGGACAGAGACAACACCTCGATAGAAAACCAAAAAGCTATCATAGCCGACTTTGTGAAACGCAAGTTTCCAGACAGCACGCTTGATTTCTATGAGGACCGTGACCGATCGGGCTATACGTTTGAACAGCGTGAGGGCTATCAGGAGCTGCGAAAGAAAATGCTTCGATCAGAGTACGATATTCTGATAGTCAAGGACTTCTCCAGATTTTCCCGACGAAACAGCAAGGGACTGGTGGAATTGGAAGATCTGCGTGACGCAGGAATGAGGATTATCTCGATTGGCGATAACATTGATTATCCTACCTATGACGACTGGACGGCAATTCAGTTCCGCTTTCTTATCAATGAAATGCCTGTTACCGATACGTCCAAAAAGGTCAAATCGGTCATCAAACGCCGTCAGGAGGAGGGCAAGTGGATATGCGCTGTGCCCTACGGCTACGTTATGATAAACAACAAGACCATGCAGTTCGAGGTTGACGAACCTGCGGCGGAGGTTGTCCGAGATATTTTTGACAGGTACAACAGCGGCTGGGGATACAAAAAAATTGCCAACTATCTTACGGACAAGCATATTCCCACGCCTAGAATGTGCGAAAAAATGCGCAGGGAGGCTAAAGGCGAGGAGTGCAAGCGTGAGGTAAAGCAGACGTGGAGTATCATCACCGTCAGCGAGATATTGCAGAACGATTTTTATATCGGCACGCTCCGTCAGGGCAAGTACAGGCGTAAGAAGATAAACGGCGGGGAGGTCAAGCAGGACGAAACAGACCACATAGTATTTGAAAATAATCACACTCCTATCGTCGATTACAAGGTGTTCGCTCTGGCTCAGGAGCAGCTGAAGAAGCGTACGACCTCTCACTATCGGGGAGTGAAAAAGTACGACAATGTGTACTCGGGCTATCTTTTCTGCGGAGACTGCGGCTCACCCATGTTCGCAATGAGCCGTAACGATCTTGCTCCTGCCTACACCTGCGGAACCTACCACAAGCGAGGAACAAAAGGCTGTACCTCGCACCATACCAGAGTTGATATGCTGGACGGTCTGCTGAAAAGCTATATCAAAAAGGTGCGTGACAACTCCGCAGAGATGATCGACCGTTTGCAGGAGTCCATTGCTAAAGAACAGCTTGAAACGAAAAGCAGTCAGTCCACCGTTGACGTGATAAAGGGGCAGATAGAGGACGCAAAGGCGGAAATGAAAATGCTCACCCGACAGCAGGCGAGGGATGTTATGAAACACCCCGACCGTGCGGAGATAATCGAGGAGACCTACACCGAGATGATAGACGAGCTTACTCTGCGTATCGAGGGACTGAAAAATCAGATGCAGCTTGCAGTCGACAAGCACAACACCGTTGTCAGAGTGAACCGCACCGCCAGAACCGTGCTGGAGATTTTCGATGACATCATTAACAAGCCCGCTCTTGACAAGAACGACCTGAATTTTATAATTGACAAGATAGTGGTCTTTGAAAACAGAATTGAAATTCATCTCAAAGCGGATATCGACTGTTTGCTGAAATACGGCACGCTTACAGAGCAGCAGCTTGTGACAGTCGGAGCAGATGGATCAGCCGAAAATTTTAATCAAGGCACTAAGATCGGAAAGTCAGCCGGACAGCTTGCAGCTGCTGTAACGGACAGCAGAGGCAGGAATCTTAGTGTCAACGTTATCAATAACGGCGACCCCCTCGAGATCTACACCAACCCCGACGGCGAGGTCATCTTCAAAAAGTATTCCGCCATAAACGAAATGTCCGAGGGCGCAGCCCAGGCAGCGGAAGTCATCTCAAAGCTTGGCGGAGCGCCTGCCGTGGTGTTCGATAAGGACCACGTCGTGGCTGTGTCAGGCGTGCCGAAAAAAGAGTATTCCCAGCGCCGCCTCTCCCCTGCCCTGGAGGAGCTTTTGGAAAACCGCAAAACCTTTGACTATACCGATACCACAGCCGAGCCGCTTAGAGCCGTCGAGGGTATCACCACACACGCCCTCACCATCGCCCCTATCCTCACAAACGGCGATATAACAGGCGCAGTGGCTTTCATGGCTACCGACGATACCGAGCTTTGTACCGATAAACAATCCATGCTCGCCAAAGCCGCCGCCATGTTCTTGGGCAAACAAATCGAAGAATAATACCAAAAAGGACCGCCGCCTGACCGCAGCAGTCCTTTTTTTCTGTACTATTACATCAGTCATTGCACCATGTCCTACGCTGCCAACATAACAAAACCCTCCGACCCATACAAATGGATCGGAGGGCAAACTGCAGACCACACTGCGATGGAGCTGATAGTCGGACTCGAACCGACGACCTGCTCATTACGAATGAGCTGCTCTACCAACTGAGCCATATCAGCACATCAGACCTAAGTATTATACACCAAAACCACACATTTGTCAACATCAATTCAAGATTTTTTTCAAAGCTTTGCAAAATCCCTATCAAATAGTCATATCATATGTAACTTGTAAGTATAATGTATGAAATAAATACGTTTTCTTTCCACATCGTTATTTTGCACAATAAAAAAACGCTGAAATATGCTTAAACGTTTCAGAAATATCTTCGCAAACACCGAATATTCCAACTTTTCCGATCAAATGACTATCATATTTTTATATCAAGACAATATTTTAACAATATCATATGTTACAACACACTTTTCAACAATTATTATCCGAAAACGTTTAATGAATAAAGTTCTTTAATGGTTTTTGTAATTTCACATAACATAATTGTATACAAAAGAAATGTTTATATACATTTTTCACATACCACACAGCCTGGTTTCATATACCCCTCAGAAAACGCAGTGCATTTTCGCAGCTTTTTGATTAGCCTGTCAGTTCCTTTGTAACAAATCGATTACAATTGTCCAAATAGCATTGTTAAAATGCACAAAAGTAAAGTTGAAAAATTGGCTAAACCTCCATAATTTATTACAGAGGGCATAAAAATGTGAAAAAAGACTTGAAATTATGCCGAGAATATTGTATATTTTTATTAACGGAAACGTTTGAAATAAGTTTTCACGGAAAACATCAAGCGTAAACGTTTAAAATCTACGGAAAGGCGGAAATATCATTGGTTTCTTTAAAAGACATTTCCGTTCGCTGCGGAGTATCCGTCGCAACCGTAAGCAAAGCCCTCAACGGCCATAAGGACGTAAGCGAGGCAACAAGAGAAAGACTTATGAAAGCCGCCAAAGAAATGGGTTACTTCCCAAATTCTCAGGCAAGAGCTTTGAAGACCAACAGGACCTATAATCTCGGGGTCATGTATCTCGACGAAGCAGGAAGCGGTCTTACCCATGAGTTTTTCGCAAAGGTGCTTGACAGCTTTAAGACTACGGCTGAAGCAGCAGGATATGATATAACCTTTATAAATAGAGATGTGGGCAAGCAGAAAATGTCTACATACGAACATTGCAAATACCGCAATGTTGACGGTGTTATCATTGCCTGTACGGATTTTACGTCGCAGGACGTGTACGAGGTGATAAACGGAGATATACCAGTGGTCACGATCGACCACATCTTCGATTGCAGAACAGCGATCATGTCCAATAATGAAAAAGGTATGGAAGAGCTTATCAACTATGTGACGAAGATGGGGCATAGGAAGATCGCTTTTATCCAGGGCAACAGATCGGCAGTAGCCGAAAGACGTCTGGCAGGCTTCTATAAAGCTTGTATGACAAGAGGAATTTCAGTTGATCCCGATTGGATACTTAACGGTGATTATCACAACCCTGATCTGACTTATAAGCTGACAAAAGAACTTCTTAGCAGAGAGAACAAACCGACCTGCGTTTTCATGCCCGATGATTATTCAGCAATGGGAGCTTTCAATGCAGTCAAGGAAATGGGTCTTTCAGTACCGGAGGATATCTCGATAGTGGGCTACGACGGAATAGCTTATTCACAGCTTCTCTCTCCAAAGCTTACGACTTATCTTCAGGACACAGACCTTATCGGTGTAACAGCCGCAAAACAGCTGGTATCACTGATAGAAAACCCACAGACCACCTTTAAAGAGGTGATAACAGTCGACGGAAAGCTGCTGGAAGGCGGTTCGGTAAGCGACATCAATTAATTCAAGGCATTAATTTTCCGCAGAAATGCTGCGGAGCAAATCAAATAAACTAATGCGATTTTAAGGAGGAAAATTATTATGGCAAATCTTAAGAAAGTACTTGCAGGTTCATTGAGCCTCTGTCTGGCAGCTTCAATGTTCACAGCTTGCGGCAACACAGATTCATCTTCAACATCTGACAAGAATGGCGGCAGCACATCAAAGGCTGGCAACAACACAGGCATCAACAACAGCTCTGACAGAGTAAACACAGCTGAGCTTCACGGTGTGGATTCATCAGAGGATTCAAAGAAGACTCTTACAATTTACTGCTGGAACACAGAGTTCAAGTCAAGACTTGATAAGTACTATCCACAGGGCACATCAAACGAGCTTACATACAACGAGCTTGCTGATGGTTCTAAGGAGATCGCAACGATCAACGGCGTTAAGCTGAACTGGGTACAGGTTGAAAACGAAGGTAACGCTTACCAGACAAAGCTGGACGAGGCTCTTAAGGGTCAGCAGGACAGCACAGAGAAGGTAGATATGTTCCTTATGGAAGCTGACTACGCTCTGAAGTATGCTAACGGCGACGTTGCACTTTCTATTCAGGACCTCGGCATCACAGACGACGATATGTCACAGATGTATCAGTACACAAAGGACGTTGCAACAGATACAAAGACAGGCGAGCTGAAGGGTGTATCATGGCAGGCAACTCCAGGTCTGTTCCTCTACAACACAAAGATCGCTGAGGACGTTCTCGGCACAAGCGATCCAGAGAAGGTTCAGGAAGCTGTTAAGGATTGGGATACATTCACAGCAACAGCTCAGAAGATGGCTGACAAGGGCTACAAGATGGTATCTGGTTTCGATGATACATACAGATGCTTCTCAAACAATATGTCTAGCCCATGGGTAACAGACAACAAGATCACAGTTGACCCACAGATCAAGGCTTGGGCTGACCAGACTAAGGAATACACAGACAAGGGCTACAACAACAAGACTTCCCTTTGGGACGATGCTTGGGCTGCTGGCCAGAAGATCGACGGCGGCGTATTCGGCTACTTCTTCTCAACATGGGGCATTCCTTTCACACTTCTTCCAAACACAGTTGACGAAGAGATCAAGGCTGATGGTTCAAACGCTAAGGAAGGCAACGGCGGTTATGGTCTCTGGAAGGCTTGCTCAGGCCCACAGGCTTACTACTGGGGCGGTACATGGATCTGCGGCGCTATCGACTCCGATAACCAGGATATCGTTGCTGATATCATGAAGGTAATGACTTGCAACAAGGACGTAGCTAAGGCTATCACTGAGGGCGAGCAGGACTACACAAACAACAAGGCTGCTATCAAGGAGCTTATCGACGGCGGTTATACAAACGCATTCCTCGGCGGACAGGATCACCTTGCACTTCTTACAGAGGCTGCTGACAAGATCTCCCTCGAGAACAAGCTTTCTGCTTATGACCAGGGCTGCAACGAGAAATTCCAGGGTGCTATGAAGGACTACTTCCTTGGCACAGTTGATTCATATGAGGCTGCTCTTGAGAACTTCAAGAAGAACATCACAGACCTCTATGGTAACCTTACTTGCGATTTCTAATCGTATAAAAAAACAGTATCTAATTAAATATAGGGGGTGGAGGTTATCCCCCCCTATTATTTATTAATCTCACGAAAGGAATAGGTATACTTATATGAAGAGAAAAAGCATAAGCTATGCCAAGTGGGGATATGTTTTCCTTATCCCATTCTTTGTAGTTTACATCATCTTCTCACTATATCCTCTGTTCCAGACTTTCTATTACAGCTTTACAGACTATGTTAAGGATCAGGGCTCTATCGGCGGTGGTTGGACAAGACAAGCTGTCGAAGTAACACCGACATTCTGCGGTTTCGATAACTATTCAACTATATTCACATCAGGAAGTGATCTTCTCCAGTCTTTCTGGAATACGATCATCATGTGGATCGTAGGATTTATCCCACAGATCGTTATCTCTCTTATCCTTGCAGTATGGTTCACTGACCTTCGTCTGAAGATAAAGGCTCAGGGATTCTTCAAGGCTGTTATCTATCTTCCAAACGTAATCATGGCATCTGCTTTTGCATTTCTGTTCTACAGCTTGTTCAGCAGAGGCGGCGCTATCTATGATCTTATCAAGGTACCACTCCTTGAAAGCGTTTGGGGATCAAGAGGTGTAGTTGGACTCATCAACTTCATACTTTGGTATGGTAATACAACAATTCTTCTTATGGCTGCTATCATGGGTGTTGATACATCACTCTATGAGTCAGCACAGATCGACGGTGCAACTTCCAGCCAGACATTCTGGAAGATCACAATTCCGCTCATCAAGCCTATCATGTCATATGTTCTTGTAACATCACTCATCGGTGGACTTCAGATGTACGACGTACCTGCCCTCCTCACAAAGGATATGGGTAACCCTAACGGAAAACTTAAGACCGTCGTAATGATAATCCAGGCAAATAAGCAGGGCGACATCGGTAAGGCGTCTGCACTCTGCGTAATAATCTTTATCGTTTCCGCTATTATCGGACTTGCACTTATGTTTGCATCTGCTGACCATGACGGAAAGAAGAAAAAGAAGAAAAGGGGGTAAGCTGAAATGCCAAGAAGTACTGAAATAGTTGGTGAAAAGACGAATAGTACTGGTCTTATCATACATAGGATAATAGCTTATGTTGTCCTTGTTCTTTTGGTCGTTGTTTCACTTTTCCCATTCTATCTTTTGATAATCAACGCAACACGAGGCAGATCACAGGCAGGTATCAGATGGTATCCTGACCACTTCCTCGCAACAAACTTCAAGAACCTTTTCAGCGGTTCAACAGCCGTAGCATACGGAAGCGTATGGCGTTCACTGGCTAACTCACTGTTCATATCAGCTTGTGCTTCATTGCTCAGCGTATACTTCTCAGCACTGACAGCATATGCAACACACGTTTACCAGTTCAAGCTGAGAAAGTTCGCAGATATGTTCATTCTCATCGTAATGATGGTTCCAACACAGGCTTCAGCTATCGGTTTCTACCAGTTCATGAACAAACTTGGCTGGACAGATACTTACATTCCGCTGATTGTTCCTGCTGTCGCAGCACCAGCTACATACTACTTCATGAAGCAGTATATGGCGTCTGCACTTCCGCTTGAGATCGTAGAAGCCGCCCGTATCGACGGTTGCGGAGAGTTCAAGACCTTCAACAAGATCGTTACTCCTATCCTCAAGCCTGCATTCGCAGTTCAGATCATCTTTACATTCGTAACAAACTGGAACAACTACTTTATGCCAAGACTTATTCTTACATCAAAGAGTAAGTACACGATCCCTCTGGTACTCAACGCAATGCGTTATGCAGGACCACAGGAGAAGGACGTGGGAATGTTCAGCTTGTACATCGTACTTGCTATCCTCCCTGTAGTAATTGTTTACCTTTGTCTTTCAAAGTTCATCATTCGTGGTGTTGCTCTGGGAAGCGTAAAGGGTTAATACGAAGCTTCAAACAGCGTACAGTTTTTCTGTACGCTGTTTTTTTGCTCTATTCATTCCTTACTTCTCTTTCCTATTCACATAAAAGCTTCGTTTGCATACCTTTGCTATTGACCGTTATCTCCATTCTGCTCACTCTTTTTCCATTTACGCCATATCCATTACAAATTATTTTATCCGTGATATCCTCACCGCAATACCCCTCATAAGTGATATGCTCCACCAAATACTCCCTCTCTGCAAACTCTATCCTATCTTTAAGCCCGACAACTACATTATTGAGCCACTGCTTATCAAGACCATAATACTTCTCCCTCGTGATACCATGTGGTATAGTTTTACCGCTTGAATAGCTATATCCATACTCCCCGTCCACGTTTTTCATATATATCTTCGACAGCATCGATCTCGTATCAAGCTGTTTGCCGTATTCAATAATACGCTGAGTACCGATATTCACCGAAAGGATACTCAGCGATACATTAACCTGCCTGTCCCCTCTAATATATGCACGCCTGCCGTAAGCCTTAACAGCATATACGCCAATAGCCTCCCACAGTGTAGACTTCTCTTTGATGTTCACATAGTTCACAGTGTCAGTTCCACTCTCGTAGGTTATCTCACTTGAGGGACTGTAGCTCTTCATAATATCCGTCAAACTCACCTTAGACCATACCCCGGGTTCAGGCTCGTTCTGCCCCAGCATAAGTGTTATCCCACGGCTTATAAGTTCAAGAACAGTTTTTCCGCCTCTCACCCTTGTTCTGATGTAATCCGCAGGACCGTAGTGCATACGCCTGCTGCCTATATAAAGTGCCACACGCCTGATGTTGTTAAGATTTATGCTGTTATTCAGAACGACAGACGCTCTAAGTTCACTGTATGGCGTATAGCGGTCTTTCACAAGCCTTGCTGAAACAATGTTTCTATAGTCCAAATTGCCACTGCCAATAAGTTCAAACCTGATGTATATCTTCGCCATTATTCCGCCCCCCTAAGCTTTATCATAAGGCTTCCGATCATCCTGTCAGGCTGAAAATCCATTTCTATCTCTGAGAGTATGTATCCGCTGTATAAGACCCCGTCTGCCGTGAAATTGATCGTCTTTCCTCCGTTCTCGCTTAGAGCAGCCCAAGCGTAAGCCTTGTCCGACGGAGCGATCCTGCCGCTGAACTGAAATATCTCCGCCGCCTTGCCTGAGATATTTCGCAAAATACCATTCACAGCCTTTGTTTCCTCCTGAATGTAACCTCCGCTTCGCTTAACTCCGTCCATGTAAAATGAACGTGTGCCGATGTCAAGCTTTATCTTTCCCTTTTTACTCACTTATATCCTCCTCACTGTAAATGCCGATACTAAGCTCTGCCTGCCTTTCGAGCCTGTGAAGGGGCAATGTCTGAACTGCGCTTCCAAGCTTTGCGTTCTTTACATTCAGAACCTCGCTTTTTGCAAGCTCCGCCATAACGCTTTCACACTTTCCCTGAAGCTCCTCCATGTCATCGTATTTTCCTGCCTTGCCCATGAGCCGCAGGTCGATATGACATATATACTCAGTGTAAAGCTTTTTGCCGCCCTGCCCAATGACTTCATCGACCACATCATAGCCTTTAAGTCCATAGAAGCCAATTGCTTCTCCACTGTGCAATAGACTGTCAGCCGAAGTGTATTCACCCATTGCAGTAAAGCCTGCTCCGTCAAGTATCTTTTTTATCTCTGCCGCCATTTCCGTCCAGACTGTCATGGCTCGTCCTCCTTCCTAATATGCGATAACGGCATTGAATACAAAGCCGTCCTTTGAGAAAAATCTTTCCGCCCTTGAAACTGCGCTGTCACGAAGCTCTCTTGCCGCCTTTATCCTGTTCTCCTCGTCAAAAGCCTCCACCGCCTTGCCCTGTGCCGTAAACATGACCTTATATTCAGCCGCTTTCAGACAAATAAATCTGTAAAAGACCTCCGCTGCCGCCGCAAATTCGCATATAGCCGTCCCGCCCTCAGCGACCATTCGCTCCTGGTCAACAGCCTTTTCCATTTCGTCAGCACACACCGTTATAAGCCCTGCATACACCTCAGCCGACGTGCTGTCAAGTCCGCTTAGCTCCATGAAATTGCTCTTTACATTGTCTTTGCTTATTGCCATTTTCCTGCTCCTTTCAAAAAATATACCCGCCCACCGTCCCTTTTTTTCATTATCCTCTCAGCTTACTTTGTAGTTTTCAGCGTCTTTACAGCACCGCTCGTAAGTACAGAGAAACCTGCAAGCACTGAGCAAACGATCTCGTTGCACTGATTAGTAAGAAGCTTATCGTAGTCCACGATAACATCTCCTCCAAGCACCATTTCAACCGCACTGCTCTGGTCGATGCCCACCGCAATACCGCCTGTGAGCTGAGGGCATTTTACAAGCGTTACACCATATGGCGTCTGAACTGTGCCGCCTGCCATATAGTCGCCAATGCAGTATTTCATCTCGTCCATAGCAAGGATCTTAGCCATAACATCAGGAGTACAGATCATGGTCGTCATGTTGAACTCGCCCATGGAAGCCCAAAAAGCCGCCAGATCAGCGTAAGTAAGCTCGCTGCCAATAAGAGTCTGAGCTGTAATACCTCTTGTTATCTCAGTCATGGCAAGACTGTTCACATCTCTGCTTATAGTCGCCCCAAGGTTTCTCAGCACCACGCCGAAAGCCTCAAGCTTCTGCTTCCTTACAGACTCAAAAGAACAGTTAAGACGTCTTGCAAACTTTGTAAGAGTCTTACTGGAGGTGCTAAGTCTGACAGTTGTGATAGGCACATTTCCACCCTCTGCCACAACGTCAGTTGAACCTGACTTTGTAACGTTCAGACCTCTGAAATCCACTCCGTCAGTGTATGAAACAGCCGCCGCTACCTTGCCCATGATAGAAGCCTCGTCCATGCCCTGCTTGACAGTGCGTCTTATGTACTCAGGAAAAAGCACTGCCGACTCAGTGGAAATGAAGAATTTTTCCACTCTGTCAGAATTTGCACCCTTTACCTTGATGTCAAAACGCTTGAGCTGTCTTTCAAAAGCGTCAAGACCTTTAAGCTCGGTGTTCTCATAGTTTGCGTCAGGATCAAGCTCAGCCAGCGCCTGTGTGAATGTCTTGCCTGTGATAGAATAAAGTCCCTTTTCAAGTTTGATATTGTTGTACATATTATTTTCTCCTTTTCGATAATTAAATTTGTCCGATTTTTTGTACTGATTTTCGTATCATCGAAAACCATTTGTCTTTTCGGGTGAACACTGTTCGCCCCTACAGTGATGATATCACATTCTGGCATTTAAGCCCCTATCTCCACATTGTCATCGCCCCCTTTCACATCTGTCCCTTACATCTTGTAATCCCCCGTGATAAAGCTCTCCCTTTCGGCTTTGTAGACCTCCTCATTCTCAGCCGCCTGCTTTTCAAGCCTGCCACGGAAGTCAATAAGCTCCGTAACTGTCATAAGCTCCGCAAGTTCTTTCACACGCTTTGCACTCATAAAAGGCTTGCAGAAATAGCTGAGCCTTAAAACGTCCTTTTCAAAAGCTTCCCTCGCAAGGGCAAGCTCATAGCTCTTGTCGGTGCTTTCCTGTTTCTTCCTTAAGGCAAAACGCTTCGTTACCCCTGCGTTCACCTGTGCAGGCACTGCCACGAACGA
This sequence comes from Ruminococcus sp. RTP21359st1_H3_RTP21359_211015, assembly GCF_040909065.1. Lineage (NCBI taxonomy): Bacteria > Bacillati > Bacillota > Clostridia > Eubacteriales > Oscillospiraceae > Ruminococcus > Ruminococcus sp. RTP21359st1_H3_RTP21359_211015. The sequence goes on along the minus strand of NZ_JBDGDD010000001.1, from coordinate 110,359 downwards.
CCACTCGTAAGCGTCAAGCGGCTCGTCAAGAATGTGATAACACAGCTTACCGCCGTATTCACCGCCCTTTTCATGGTCACAGCCGTCCTTGTACATATCCGCTCTGCATACAGAGCAAAGCTTCTTTCCCATGGTGCAGCTAACGGATACCTCTTTCTTTATTCCGCCCTGGATCTCGCTTATAAGGTCGCCGTTAGAAGCAGTTCGCACCATGTAAGCCTTTGCCATAAGCCTGCGGTAGACCTCTCCGTCTGCCGTAGTTTTCTCAGGCAGAGTTTCCACCCAAGTGTCGAATATTCTGGCAGTCTGCTTTGAGCTTTTAGGGTCATGGTCGAAAATACCCGTTCTGCCCTTAAAAAGCTCCGCAAGCTTCTCCAAAGCGCCTGATGAAAACTTTTCACCATCTCTGTCAATATCATTGTCACAAAGCGCCACCCTGAAAACAAAGACCTTGTCCTCCGTGAGCGGCTCTCTCGCATAGCCGTTTATCTTTTCAAGCTCCTCGCCTGATACTGTTTCGCTCATTGCATTTCCTCCTTTTTTCTCTCGTTCTCTACCCTTTCGTTTTCAAGCTCCGCCGCCTTAGCCTGCGCATTGTAAAGCCTTGACTTCGCCAACGCTTCCTCGTCCTGAAGATTTATATTGTCCCACTCTATCTCCACCCCACAAGCATATCCGTTAAGCCTTAAAAACGCCTCGCATATCTCTCTGAGTATAGGTTCAAGCAATCTGCGGTAATATTCAAGCTCGCTTGTGAGGATATCCGATTGCTGTGCAGACATTCGCTCAGTGGTTGACCAGTTCAGCCCAAGCAAAAACGGTGGTATTGAAAGCTTCGCCACAAGCTGTTCCATAAGCTGTCTGACAGGTATCTCCGTGTCGATCATCTGATTGTCAGCGCCTATGACCTTTATGTCCACATCACCCACAGCCACAAAATCCTGCACCGAGCCGTTTCGTGAGGCCCTCATGCCCCTGCTCCATTCCTGAGCTATCTGCTCTGCACGCTCCTTGGCTCTCGCCCTGTCGCTCTCCCCCTCAGGGTGATAAGTCACCGCATAGCGCACATTTCCTACCCTGTCGAAGTTCTGCCCCATGCACTCGTAAATTCGCATAAGTATCTCGCTCAGCGCAGGCAATCCACGGAGTATGGACACCCCGTCAGGGTGCTTAGGACTAGGATTGAGCGCCGTGTAAAGCAGTTTTTCAGGACTTCTTACCGGTATCTCCTCACCGCTTCCCATGTAAAAAATACGTTTTTCAAAAGCGTTCCTGCCCTCACGCACTCTGTACAAAGTCGGGTCGCCAACATATATCCCCTTGACCTTTCCAGTTCTGTAATCTGCATATATCCTGCCTATAGCCTTGCCATATGTAAGCAGTGAATCCAGATACATATCCGCAAAAGTGTAAATGGACTTTCCCGACACCCCCACGGAAACCTCTCTGCAAAACCTGTCAAGCTCCACCTGCGCCCTCTCGTCACAAGCCGTGACCTTAAAGCCCCCTGTGAGCCTTATTATCTTGCCGAAGCAAGCGTCAATGATCGGCACATTCGCCCTCAGTGCGTCATAAAGCTCCTGCTGAAAAACCCCCTCAGGCGCAAGCCTGTAATGAAACCCCGACTCTCTGTCAGAGCCTGCCGTGTTCGGCACAAATTCACGGACCTTCTTTCTGAAAATACTCATTTTCTCTCCTTTCTTTCTGTACACTTTTTTGTACTAATGTTCAACTGTCAGTACAAAAAAGTCGTCCTTTTCACGTCCCAGACATTCTGCCGCAAAGTATCTCATATCGTCCATGGCGTGATCGTTCTCTTTCACAGGTGCGTCCTTTCCTGCCTTTTCGTCCCAGCGGTAAAGATTTATCTCACGAAGCGTATCACGACACCTGCGGTTTATCCTTATCCTGCCGTCCTTTATGCAGTCCGACACAAGCCTGATACCCGAAACAACGTCGTTCTTTGCAGGCTGGACAGTGAATTTTCCATGCCTGCGTATGCACTGTATGAACGAAGCCGCCGAGGGGTCGCAAATGACCTTTTCGATGCAAAGTCCGTCGGCAAGCTCTTCAAGCCCCTTGTAATGCTCCTCGTCAGTTTTCTGCATACCTTCACGTCGAGAATCATAGTAATACTCCCTGAGCCTGTACCATACTCCACCACTCTCGCCCCAAAGCCCGAAGCTTGAAGGATTTACAGTGCCATAATCACAGCTTATAACATACCGCTCGCACTGTATATCCCCCTCAAAGACGTTTTTCTCCTCGTCGAACATAGGGTAAACAAGCCCCTCTGCCGCCGTCCATTTGCCAAGAACAAAACGCTCGTAAAACGTCCCCGTATATATCCTGTGATAGCGTTCTATCACCGCCCGGTCAAGGGTCGGATTGTCCTCCAGCACAAAATGTCTGTAGATAAGCCGTTTTTCCTCAGCCTTGTCTATCCACTCTTTCTTGAACCAGTGGTAAGGATTGTCAGGATTGCAGTTGAACCACAGCTTGCTCCCCGCCACCGAACACCTTGCCACAGCCTGCTCTATAAAGCTTCTGGGCATAAGTGCCGCCTCGTCAAGTAGCACCCCCGCAAGGGTCACGCCCTGGATAAGTGAGGGCGAGCCTTCGTCCCTGCCGCCAAAGTAGTAAAACCTGTTTTTCCTGCCGCAGAAGCTCACGTCCATATAGTTCTTTGACGTGACCTCCACAGCCGTCATGCCCATGGCTTTCATATACTCCCTGAGCGCAGGCAGGATATTCCTTTTCAGCGACACGATAGTTTTTGAGCATAGCCCAAAAATGCACTCGTCAAAATTAGTCATCGCCCATGTCATAAAAGACGCCGACAAACAAAAGGTCTTGCCCGATCTGACCGCACCGTCACAGATTATCCCGTCGTAATCACTAAGCTCCCGTGCCGTCCACCATCTGAAAACAAACCTCTGATTTTCCGACAGCCTTGTTATTTTCACAAGCTATCACCGTCCCTGCCGTAAATGCTCTCGATAAGTCGCTTCGACTCACCGCCGCCGTCAAGCTGAGGCGCAAGCTCCCCAAGCTTTTCCAAGGCTTTCTGCCTGTCAAAAAACTTGATCTCCAAAACGTTCTTTCCGCTGATCTTTATCTCGCTCACATTGAAAAGATCCATGCCCATGATGTCCCTTGCCGTCATGTTCTCAGCGTCAAAAACAAGCTTTACAGCGTCATTCACCGCCCCGAAAGCTATCCTGTTAAGCCCTCGCTTCACATAAGAAAGGGTGTCGCTGTCAGCCTCCTCCAGATTTTTAAGCTCCGCCTCCGTTTCTGCCGAGTGTAGAAGCTCAAGCCCCCTGTCCTCAGCCTCCTCCGCCCTTGCACCGGTGTGCAAAGCCGCTTCACGAAGATTTCTCAGATAGAAGAAAAATCTCGCAAATCTTTTCTGTTCGCCTGCCATATCGTTCCTCCTTTTTTAATTTCTGCGAAAGATGTACCACCGTATCTTAACGGCTCTCAAAAAACATCTCTCACTTATCCCGAAAAATGCCCCTTTTGTTGCATAAAAAATGCAACAATTGCAGAAATGTTGTCAAATTAAATCATTTATCATTTGTTTGCATAAATCACCCTGCCCAAAACTGTGCAAAAGCCACATACTTTCATGAACAGAAAAACTATTGGTAAAAAAGAAATACTTTTATTATTTGAGCCGTTTCGTGCCATTACTGCACCTTATTTCAGACAAATATGTAAGTCATGCGAAACTTTCAATATACCTTATGAAAAAAAGTATATATTACTTGACAAAAGCCGAAAAAATAGTACAATAGTAAGTGTATGACACAAATTTGAAGAACAACGCAGGAGGTAAAAATATGAAAATGAGAGGTATCTATTCCTCAGTAACAGATATCAGACGAAAAGTCTTTACAGAGGTGGCAAGACTTGCCTATGAAGAGGGCGATTATGCCGAAAAGATCGCAGAGCTTCCTTATAAGATAGTACCGGGAAGCAAAGCTGTTTACCGTGAGTCTATCTTCCTTGAAAGAGCTATCGTTGAAGAAAGGCTCCGTCTTGCTATCGGTCTACCCCTAAGACCGATCGAGGAGCATAAGTCTGTGGCTGACGGCATTGAAGAAAGTGCGATCGCAGAAAAGTATTACGATCCACCGCTTGTAAACATAATCAAGTTTGCCTGCAACGGCTGTCCTGAAACTCATTATCATGTTACCGACTGCTGTCAGGGCTGTCTTGCGCACCCATGTCAGGAAGTCTGTCCAAAGGGTGCCATAACCATCAAGCATGGCAAGTCAGTAATAGATCAGTCTAAGTGTATAAAGTGCGGCAGATGTCAGAGTGTCTGTCCATACAATGCAATAAACAAAATGGAAAGACCATGCGCAAGAGCCTGCGGCATGGACGCTATCGGCTCAGACGAAGAGGGCAAGGCAAAAATAGATTATGACAAGTGCGTATCCTGCGGAATGTGTCTTGTAAACTGTCCATTCGGCGCTATCGTAGACAAGGGACAGATATTCCAGCTTATAACAGCAATGAAGAAAAAGAAGAAGGTCATCGCTATCGTAGCACCTGCATTTGTAGGTCAGTTCGGACCAAAGGCAAGCCCTGAAAAGCTCACAGCGGCAATGAAGAAGCTTGGCTTTGCAGACGTGGTCGAGGTAGCAATAGGTGCAGACCTTTGTTCCATCGAGGAAGCAAAGGACTTCATGAGAGAAGTTCCTGAACATCAGCCATTCATGGCGACATCATGCTGTCCTGCATGGTCAGTAATGGCGAAGAAGCTTTTCCCTACCCTTGCCCCATACATTTCAATGGCTTTGACCCCAATGGTACTTACAGCAAGAATGCTCAAAAAGGACGATCCTGACGCTTGTATCGCATTTATCGGACCATGTGCGGCAAAGAAGCTTGAAGCTTCAAGACGTACTATCCGCAGCGACGTAGACTTTGTGCTTACCTTTGAAGAACTCATGGGAATGTTCAATGCCAAGGGCGTAACATTTGAAGACATTACAGATGAAGAAAAGGTAGATCTATGCGAGGGTACAGGTGACGGACGTGGCTTTGCAGTAAGCGGTGGCGTAGCAAAGGCAGTAGCAGACGTTATCCACAAGCTTGACCCAGAGCGTGAGGTCAAGGTAGTATCAGCGCAGGGACTTAAAGACTGCCGCAAGCTTCTCACACTTGCGAAAGCAGGCAAATATGACGGCTATCTTCTCGAGGGCATGGCTTGTCCTGGCGGCTGTGTAGCAGGTGCAGGAACGCTTCAGGCGGTAGAAAAGAGTACAGCGCTTGTAAACAAATATGTAAAGGACGCACCTTTACAGAACTCTCTCGACTCCAAATACGAGATCAATCTTGATCTTATCACCGAGTCGCATGATGACAAATAAGAGATAGAATTGAAACGGACAGCGTTATGCTGTCCGTTTTTTTGTACCGTCACTCGCCGTGACGGGCATTTTACGCCATACATTGTGGTATAAAACACTTTTTCACCGCTTTTTGAATTCGTATAGAATACTACACATTGTAATTATCACACACCCCCTGATACCCCCACAAACGGCAGTAGGGGCGAACAGTGTTCGCCCGTCGAAGAAACAAGCCCACGATTATATCATTGTTGGATAGAACTAAAAACTATCCAATCACATCTTCAGAGGAGCGACGCAATTTCTGCTTTGCAGAAATACGACATCCCGTTTCTGAGAGCGACAACGTTTGGTTTTATCACAAATTATGAGTAGACGTGCCGTGTTGTACAAAACATTGTGCGGATAACGTAAGAAAGTGCAGACAAACGGGTGCGGGACGTCGAGGGCGCCGTCCCCTACAATTCTACCCCGACTTCATCACGCCGAAAAATCGCTTCGCTCTTTGCGGATTTACGTTGTAATTGGGGATAGGATAGGCGGTGCAGATTTTTGCTCCGTTATTACTTTTGATAAGAAGCACAACTTTTGTGTGCTTTTTCTCATTAAATCTGCACCTTGTCGGCTATCGCCGAATGAGGCTCTGCCTCATACTCCGCAAGGGGCTTTGCCCCTAGACCCCACAAGCCCTCTGGCGCCGGGCTTGAGCGTGCGCTTTATCTCTCGCTTCGCTCGGTGCTTGGGGGCAGCTTTGCTCATTCCTCATTCCTCATTCCTCACTCCTCACTTAAACTCCCCCCTTGATTTTTCACTCAATATGTAGTATAATAAATGAAATAGTGCATAATAACAGAAAAATTCTTACAGAGAGGATCTTTATAAAATGGAAATAATCAATAAGTCCGATGAAAAACTCCTTGCAGAATATGAACAGTTCGCAAGCACCAGCAAATACGGCAATTTCATGCAATCCCTCAAATGGCCGAAGGTAAAGGACAACTGGGGCTGGGACGCTGTTATCTCCCGTGACGCTGACGGCAATATCCGTGGAACTTGCCTTATCATAATCAAAAAAGTGCCTATTTTCGGTGTTACTTTTATGTATGCCCCTCATGGCCCTGTTTGCGACTGGTCTGATAAAGAGGTCATGACCGACCTTTTCGAGGGCGTAAAGGTGCTTGCAAAGAAATACAAATGCTACCAGTTTATGTGGGACCCTTGTTTCGAGGAGGGCGACGACAAGTGTACAAAGCTTATCGAGGACATGGGTTTCCAGCACATACACAAAGCGGCTGAGCTGACCACTATTCAGGCTCGTAATAACTATATGCTCAGAAATATCGAGGGCAAGACCCCTGACGAGGTCATGGCGACTTTCAAGCCTGACTGGAGAAACCGTATCAGAAAAGCACCTAGAAAGGGCGTTTACTGCAAGGCTTGCGGCACTGAGGCTCTTGACGATTTCTACCCTCTCATGCAGGCAACAGGTATCAGAGATGGCTTCTCTATCCGTTCAAAGGAGTATTTTGTAAAAATGCTCAATGGTCTTGGTCCTGAACACTGCCGACTTTTCATGTGCTATGTTGACGAGGACGGCAAGCAGATACCGTTGTCAGGTGCAGTAACAACACAGTATGCAGGCAAGACCTGCTATGTTTACGGTGCTTCCGCAAACCACCACAGAAACCTCTACCCTAACTATCTCATGCAGTGGACGATGATAAACTGGGCTTTGGAGGGCAAAAACTATATCTATGATTTTCAGGGCATACCATTCTACAACGATGAAACAAACCCTAACTATGGCGTATACAAGTTCAAAAAGGGCTTTAACGGCGAGGTCGTTACCTATGAGGGCGAATTTTTCTACATTTTCAAGCCTTTCATGAAGAAAGTCGTAGACTTCTGCGAAAAGATAGTTATGGATAGACACGAACGCAAAAGACAGAAGCTTCTCAAAAACAGAAATAAGGATATGCAGTAGGCGGCAATAGATTAAATTTAAGAATTTTTGAACAGTTTATACATTTTTACCCATTCTTTACACAGACAACATTTGATTTTTACTTATATGTGATATGATTTACAAAGAGGTGAGCAAGGTGCATAAAGGCGTTATAAGGACCTTGTGGCTCATTGCCGCATTGAGCCTGGTGCTGAGTTATGCTGTGATGTGCATTGCATGGCTTTCAAAGGGCTGTCGCTATGGAGCGCAGTTTTGCATAAACGTTTTTATGAGAGCGCTTCCTCTTTGTCTTATATTCCTGTGCATCGTCGAGCTTGCAGGGCTTTTCATATGGGTCTTCAAAATAAAAAAGCTCGAAAGGCTCTACGCTAAAAAGGGCGGCTGTGACGAATATTTTGAGCTTCTTGAAAAATATCTTCTCAGGCAGAACAAAGATAAGGGTCACGGGCTTTTGAAGCTTGCCGCTGTTTACATTTCAGAAAAACGCTTTGAAAACTGTTTTCTCACACTTGACCGTATAGCTTTTGATAAGCTTACCCCCTCAGATCAGAACAAGTATTTTGAACTGCTTCTTTACGGCAGGCTCATGTCAGGTGATATTTCTCAGGCAAACGAGATATTTGTTTCGGCAGAGCATTACTTCAAGCGAGGTCTTCTCGATAAACGCAATGGGCAAATGCTTTTCACACTTGGTCTGCTGGAATATTTCAACGAACGCTTTGAAGCGGCGGTGAAGTTTTTTGACAGCGCAGAGAAAAGCCGTGACGCTGACAAGACGCTTCGGTGCAACTGTGAGCTTTACAAGGGCGAGTGTTTTCTCGCTCAGGGTGATGTGAGATCGGCAAAGGCTTCGGCTGAAAAAAGTGCGGCGCTCGTTAGTGACGATAAGCAGGAAGCACAGCTTGGAAAGCTGATGACACAGGTAGAAAAAGCTTACATCAGAACAAAAGAAAAGTCTGCTGATACGAAAGCAGACAACACCACGGAAGGAGGATATGCCTTTTAAGGCATAGAAACAAGTATGATAATAAACGCACTCAGAGGCTTTTGCATGGCTCTTGCGGACAGCGTCCCTGGAGTTTCAGGCGGAACTATAGCATTCCTGCTGGGCTTTTATGACAGCTTCATAAATTCCCTTAACGACATTATGGGACGTGACAATGCAAAGCGTAAAAAGGCATTTTTCTTTCTTATAAAGCTTGGCGTGGGCTGGGTGATCGGTATGCTTCTTGCAGTAAGCGTTCTTGCCAACGTGTTTGAAAGCGGCATCTACAAGGTAAGCTCGCTGTTTCTGGGCTTTATCATTCTGGCGATACCGGTCATGATAATGGAAGAAAAAGAGAGCATTAAGGGCAAATATTACAACATCATATGGGCTGTTATCGGCGTTGCTATCGTTGTGGGCATATCCCTTATAAATCCCTCCGGCAGCGGTGCTGACGTTTCTCACATGAATATAGGCACAGTGATATTCGTTGTTCTTGCAGGAATGTGCGCAATATCTGCAATGGTGCTTCCTGGCATTTCAGGCTCCACCATACTTCTCACATTCGGTCTTTATATGCCTGTTATCACGGGAATAAAAGAGTTTCTTCATCTGAATTTTGAGTATTTCGGACTGCTCTGCTCTCTTGGTATCGGCATTATCCTTGGGGTGTTCATTACCCTCAGGCTTATCAAAAAGGCTCTTGAAAAGTTCAGAAGCCAGACTATCTACTGTGTTATCGGCATGATGATAGGCTCACTGTACGCCATAGTTATAGGTCCTACAACGCTTAAAGAGCCTAAAGACCCTATGTCCTTCGGCACATTCAGCATCGTATTTTTTATCATCGGTGCGGCGATCGTGTTCGGTATTCAGGTAGCAAAGAGCGTGTATGACAAGAAACAGCTTGCAAAGGCTGAAGAAAAGATAGAAGAAGAATAGATATTATATCAAAACGAACGAATATATAAAAAGGCTCAATTTCTGCATCATAGAAATTGAGCCTTTTGCTACAGATAACGTAAGTACACTTTTTTCTGAGCACATATCGTATGGCCTATATGCCCACCTAGCAAATTCATATTCTTGTGATTATATAAAAACTACCGCCCCTACTGCCCCCTTTTGCTGTTCATTCTTCCAAAATCAGCATTTTATACAATTGAACGCCTTGACAATTATGCAACTATACCATATAATAAAATTAGGCAAATGCAATATCCTGTATTATATTCCAAACATAATATGACAACTATTGCAAAAATAGCATATCGGCGTCTATGATTTCTACAAATCATACGCCTGCCCTATGTAGAAAGTGTTTAAATTTTAGGTGCGTTTGGCATTTTTTCTTGCAAAAATTGTCGGCTTGTGGTATAATTATCAGGAGCAGGGGCGTGTTATTCCCCAAATGTGTGAAAACTATCCTTATTTCTCAAACGTTTTCGCCAATACAGTAATAAAGGTGCAGAGCGCAAAGCTCGACTTGAAAGTATATAGGAGGTAAAGATTTATGGCAAATAGTGCTGTAGAAAAAACAATTTCCACGCAGGAACTTAAAGAAAAGCTTCTTGACGTTCTTCACAACGATTTCCAGACAACACCTGAGGACGCTTCCGATCAGCAGGTATACGAGGCTCTTTCTAAGATCGTTGTAGGCATTCTTAAAGCTAAGAGAAGAAAGTTCACTGTTAAAACTCAGTCTGAGGGCAAGAAGAAGGTCTACTATCTTTCAATGGAATTTCTTATGGGAAGAAGCCTTAAGACTTCTCTTTATAACCTTGAAATGCAGAAGCAGGCTACAAAGGTCCTTAAGGACATGGGCATTTCTATAAACGGCATTTACGAGTGTGAGCCTGACGCAGGTCTTGGCAACGGTGGTCTTGGAAGACTTGCTGCCTGCTATCTTGACGCTCTTGCTGCCGACGGCTATCATGCTACAGGCTATTCTATCTGCTATGAATACGGTATCTTCAAGCAGAAGCTGGAGGACGGCTGGCAGACCGAGCTTCCTGACAACTGGCTCCCGGGCGGCTCTGTATGGCTCGTTCCTGTTCCGTCAAAGGCTGTCGAGGTTCGTTTTGACGGCGAGCTTAAGGAATACTGGGACAATCAGTATCACTGCGTAACTCACGAGAACTACACATCAGTTATGGCTGTTCCATACGATCTGTTCGTATCAGGCTACAACAGCGAGGCAGTTTCAAAGCTCAGACTTTGGAAAGCTGAAATGGCTGACTTTGATATGTCAATGTTCAATCAGGGCGACTATCAGAAGGCTCTTAGCAAGAACATCATTTCACAGGCTATCACAAAGGTGCTTTATCCTAACGACAACCACGCAGAGGGCAAGTCACTCAGACTTAGACAGCAGTATTTCCTTTGCGCTGCTTCTATCGGCGATATCGTAAATCAGCACATGAGCGTTTACGGCACACTTGACAATCTCCATGAAAAGGTAGCTATCCACATCAACGATACTCACCCGACACTCGCTATCCCAGAGCTTATGAGAGTTCTTCTTGATGATTGCGGCTATTCATGGGACAAGGCTTGGCACATCGTTACGAACACATTTGCATACACAAACCACACTGTAATGCCTGAGGCTTTGGAGAAGTGGGACTGCAACCTCCTCAAGAGCGTTTGCCCTAGAATCTTCTCTATCATCATCGAGATAAACGAGCGTTACTGCAAGGATCTTTGGGAGAGATACAAGGATCAGGCTAAGGTTTCACATATGTCTATCGTTGAGGACAACAAGGTAAAAATGGCTACACTTTGCGTACACGCTTGCCACAGTGTAAACGGCGTTGCAAAGATACACTCTGAGATCATCAAGAAAGAAACATTCAAGGACGAGTACCTTGACACACCAACAAAGTTCAAGAACGTTACAAACGGTATCGCATACAGAAGATGGCTCTATCAGTCTAACGAGGGTCTTACAGATCTTCTTTGCGAGAAGATAGGCGACGGTTTCCTCAAGAATGCCGCTGAGCTTTCTAAGCTTGCTGTATTCAAGGACGACAAGGACGTTCTTGACAGACTTGCAAAGATCAAGCTTGACAACAAGAAGAGTTTTGCAAAGTATGTAAAGAATCAGTACGGCGTTGTTCTCAACACTGATTCTATCTTCGACGTTCAGGTAAAGAGACTGCACGAATACAAGAGACAGCAGCTCAACGCTTTGAACATCATAGCACAGTACAACTACCTCAAGGCTAATCCAAACGCTGATTTTGTACCAAAGACATATATCTTTGCTGCAAAGGCTGCTCCTGGCTACTACATGGCAAAGCAGATCATCAAGCTTATCTGGAACATTTCTCAGGAGCTGAAAAAGGACAAGAAGCTCAACGAGAAGCTCAACGTTATCTTCCTTGAGGACTACAACGTATCACTTTCTGAGATACTCATGCCAGCGGCAAACATCTCTGAGCAGATCTCACTTGCTGGTACAGAGGCTTCAGGTACAGGTAACATGAAGCTTATGATAAACGGTGCTATCACACTTGGTACTCTTGACGGAGCAAACGTTGAGATACACGAGCAGGTAGGCGACGACAACATCATCATCTTCGGTATGAACGTTGACGAGGTAAACGCTTGCAAGTCAGGCTACAAGCCTATGGACATCTACAACTCCAACGCAGTTGTTAAGCAGGCTATCGACACACTTCAGTACGGCATCAACGGTCAGCAGTTCAACGAGATCGCTGACAGCCTGAAGAACTCTGACCCATACATGGCTCTCAAGGACTTCGATTCCTATCAGAAGGCACAGGCTTACGCTTCTGAGTGCTACAAGGATCAGACAAAGTGGCAGAAGATGAGCCTTGCAAACATTGCAGGCGCAGGTATCTTCTCCGCAGACCGTTCTGTTGAGGACTACGCTAGAGATATTTGGGGTCTTTCAAAGTAATTTATTTATACAAAAAATTATCGGACAGTTGCTTGGTGCGGCTGTCCGATTTTTTTGTACATATATGCAATTCATAAAGCCATAGATTTGTAGGGCGACATAACGGGCGAGAATATCGGGACGTCGGGGGCGTCGTCCCCTACATTGTTTGTGCAATATTTATACAATGTGAAAATCAACATAAAAAATAGTGACGTGCGAGAAAAGCGGGCTGTCGAGGGCGCCAGCCCCTACATTTTTTGACACACAAAAAAGGACGGCTTTTCTTCGCCGTCCTTTTGATTTTTAATTTAGTCCTCGTCAGCAAGTGCAAAATCTATCTTGCCCGAATTTACATTTGCGTTTATCACCTTTACTCTGATAGGGTCGCCCACACGATATTCCATGCCGTTTGTAAGGTTTTTCAGGCTCACCATATCGTCGCAGACATACTCACCGTCAGGCATATTGTCCGTGTGAAGAAGTCCCTCGCAGGTGTCAGGAAGTGCGATAAAAAGACCGAACTCAACGGCTGAAACCACTGTTCCGTCAAACTCCTCACCGATATGAGCGTTCATATACTCAGCCTTGTAGCAATCCTCACAGCTTCGCTCCACCTGCATTGCGGTAAGCTCCGTCTTTGTGGACTGGTCGGCGGAGGCGTAAACGAACTTGTTGAACTTTGTGGCGCACTCCTCTGCACTGCTGCCACTGAGAAAAGCTGACATTATCCTATGGATAGTCAGGTCAGGGTAACGTCTGATAGGTGAAGTGAAGTGGGCATAATCCTCCAGCGCAAGTCCAAAGTGACCCACAGGCTCGGTGGAATATCTTGCCTTTGACATACTTCTCAGAACGATATTGTTCATGATAAGGTCGATGTCAGTACCCTTTGCGGCTTTTAGTATCTCAGACATATCCCCAGGGCAAGCCTTTTCGCCCAGCTTATACTGGACGTTCAGCTTAACAAGCGCTTCTCTCAGGGATTCAAGCTTCTCGTCTGACGGCTCTTCGTGGATACGATAAACGAACGGCAGGTTATTATCCATGCCAAATCTTGCGGCACACTCGTTTGCAACAAGCATGAAGTCCTCTATTATCTCTTCACTTCTTCCACGGGTACGCCTCTCAACGCCCACGCAGATATCCTCGTCATTGATGATAAGCTTGCTCTCAGAGGTTTCAAGCTCAGGACAGCCACGGTTTTTCTTGTTTTTGTACAAAATATCCGCAAGCTCCTTTATAATAGGAAGCTGACCTGAAACCTCGGCATATTTTTCTTTAAGTTCAGCATCGTCACTGCCTGCCAAAAGTGAATTTATCTCGGAATAAACGCCCTTTACACGGGAGCGGATAACAGTTTTTGCAAACTTATACTCGGTGATATTGCCCTGCTTGTCAAGTTCACAAAGACATGAGAACGCAAGTCTGTCCTCCTGCGGATTAAGGGAGCAGATACCGTTTGAAAGCTCCTTTGGGAGCATTGGTATAACTCGGTTTGCGTAATAAACGCTTGTGCCACGCTTGAAAGCTTCGTTATCCAGTTGTGACTTAGGCTGAACATAGTGGGAAACGTCGGCAATGTGAACGCCAAGGAGATAACCTGTTTTGGTTCGTTCAACAGAAATTGCGTCGTCGATATCCTTTGTATCTGCGCCGTCAATGGTGAATATCGGCTTGTCACGGAGGTCAAGGCGGTTGGGTATCTCATCTTTTATCCTAGAATAATCGGACACTTCCCTAGCCTCATAGATGACCTCGCCAGGAAAAACAGGTGTCAGACCATTGACCTCAAGGACGCTCATTGCGCAGGCGGAGGCTTTCATGGAGCTTCCATAGCTTGAAACTATCTCGCAGACGTGTTCAGAGTGCCTGTTTCCACGCTTTGTGACCTGCGCCACAACCTTGTCGCCCTCGTGAAGCTCAAGACGCATTGGGTTCTCAAAGGTCATTGCATATTTTGACAGCATATCAGGAACGATTTTCAGCACGCCGAACTCGCTCACAAGCTCCCCCGTAAACTTGGCAAAATTTTCCTCCACAATGCTCATGACCTCGCCCTCGGTGCAAGCTCCCTCGCCCTTGAAGGTTCTCACAAGGACGATATCGTGTGGCATTGCGCCTTTGAGGTACTTGCCCACAACAAAAATTTCCTCGTCAGTGTCAAGATTTTTCACAAAGCCGTAGGTCTTATTGAGCCTTACCACCTCGCACTTGACGAATTTCTTAGGGTCAACGAGCCTTATGCCGAATTTATCTTCCATTATCTCGCCATTTTTCTTCATTTTGTCAACGGCTTTTGTGAATTTTTCAAACTCAAAGCCCTTTCCTCTGCATGATCTCAGCAGTTCTTTGAAAGTCAGTGGCTTTTTGCCTGCTTTTTTTAACTTTGAGTATATTATTTTTCTGTAATCTAACTTCATAAATTTCCTTTCTTTTTACTGTTACTTTACTTTCCAAAAGAAAAAGCCCTGCACGGAGCAGGGCGGGCAATTATTTCTTGATCTGATAAATGATATTTACAGCAAGAGTTATCACGAATATCAGTATCGCACTTATCCTTGTCAGTCTGTTAAGCTTAGCGTCCTTGGTGTTTGAACCGTTCTTTCCATAGAAAGAATCGTTATATCCACCGCCGATAGCAGATGTAAGACCCTGCTCTTTGGTGTCCTGCGCAAGAACTACAAGTATGATAACGAGGCTGGCTACGATCAGCAGTGCGCCTGCAACGATCTCAATTACGCTCATTTTTGTTCCTCCAAAACATAATTATACATTTTAATATATTATAGCACACATCTTCTCAGATTGCAAGGGGTTTTCAGAATTTTTTCAATTCTTTTTCTTTTTATCGGTGCTTTCAGCCTTTGAGGTGGTATCTTTCTGCTTCTCCACCTGCTGGATAACTGTGACGTTTGACACGTCAAGACGTTTTTTCAGAAGTTCTGTGACAGTTTTGAGCTGTTCATCGGTAAGAGCCTTGTTCTCATATAGCACCACTGTTACGCCATTAACTGTTGTGGGCGAGCCTACTGAATGGCTGCTCATGTGACCGCCTGCCGCACCTGTTATGTTTGGATAAACGATAGCAAGTTCCTCGGCGATATCGCTCATGTCTATATCATAGCTCTGATAGCTGTCAAGCTGTGCTTTCAGATTTTCATTCTCGGCTTTAAGGTCGTCGTTTTCTTTCTGCGCAAGCACCTGTGCCACCTTGTTCTGTGTTTCCTCATCGTCGGCATTCTTTTCAAGCATCTTTTCGACCTCGTCAGCGGTAACACCGCTTTCCACCTCGGTCTGTGTTATCACAAGCTTATAATCTCCCAATCCGAAAGCTTTCAGCTCGCTTTGAAGCGCCTTTGTATCGGCAGTGCTTATCTTCTTGCCAAGAAGTGCCACTTCTATCATACGTTTATCGGTATCTATAGTTTTCTGCACTATCTGAGTGCCGTCAAAGTCAAAATTCTCGGTGATAAACTTCTCTGCACTGCTGTTATCCATTGTCTTTTTCACAATATCATAGCCAAGATAAATACTAGGCAGCATGGTAATAACTGTGATAAAAGCGATATTTCTGTGTATCTTTTTCAAAGCCTTCGGGGAAATATCGTTGCCGTGAGGCAGCCTTAAAAACTTCAGCACAACGATAGCCGCAAGGCAGATGAAAAAGCTGTTTATGAAAAAGAGATACAATGCTCCGCCGAAATAATCAAGGCGGTGTCTTGCCAGTCCATAGCCTGCGGTACAAAGCGGCGGCATGAGTGCTGTTGCGATAGCCACACCTGGGATAACGTTGCTTTTCTCCTTACGGGTCTGACCTATTATGCCGGCAAGTCCGCCAAAAAGGGCAATAAGAACGTCCCACGCTGTAGGTGTGGTTCGGGCGAGAAGCTCGGAGGAGGCTGTGGTGATAGGTGAGATAGTAAAGTAAATAGTCGAGGTGATAAGGCAAATGACCACCTGAATGCCAAGTCTTATTGCCGCACCCTTTGAAAGAGTCAGGTCATTGGTGGCAATTCCGTAGCCTATGGCTGTTATACCGCCCATAAGAGGCGAGATAAGCATAGCACCGATTATAACGGCGGTGGAGTTCATATTCAGACCTATGGAAGCTATAAGTATGGCAAGCATGAGGATACACATATTAGTACCCTGAAGCTTTGCGCCAGATATTATCGTATTATGTATCTCATCAGGGTCAGCCATATCCCAGCGCAGACTGAACATATTTCTAAGCCCTTGTATAAATCTGCCTTCCTGTAATTTCAAATCTCAGACCTCCTTTGCTTATTTTACTGCACCCCATGCGATGTTCTGCAAACGCCTTGCAGAATCGGTGGTGCCTGCGCCTGTCTGCTGGATAAAATATAGTATGCAGAGCTGTTCTTTTGGGTCAATGCTGAAATAGCAGCCCATCCAGCCGTCCCAGCCGAAAGAGCCTTCTGACTGGATAAGACCTGCGGTGGAAGGGTCGTCAAGGATACGCATGAAGTTACCGTAGCCGTGACCCTTTGTGCTGTCCCAGTTAAGGGTCTTGCGCTGTTCAGGGGTCAGACCGTTTCTTGTCATGAAATCGACCGTGTTTCTGCCGAGTATCCTCACGCCGTCAAGCTCGCCCTTGTTCATAAGCATTTTGGCAAACTTTGCATAGTCCTCTACAGTGGAAACAAGACCTGCTCCGCCCGACTCAAAGGCAGGAGGTACAGTGTAATCAGTAAGGCAAAGGTGGAAGTGAGTGAACGGCTCGTTTCCGCCATTTTTGTATTCATAACACTGGGCAAGTCGGCTGTACTTTTCCGCTGGGATATAGAAGCCTGTATCGTTCATACCGAGGGGTTCAAAGATCTCTTTTCTAAGAAAATCTCCGAACTTAATGCCAGAAACCACCTCGATAACAGCACCCATGATGTCAGCAGACGCACCGTACATCCACTTTTCACCAGGGGTGGACATAAGAGGCCGCTTGCCCATTTCCTTTGCGAAGCTCACAGTATCCAGAAGCTTTTCGCCCTTGAGATATTTTTCAGACTGCTCGCCCCAAAGCGCACCCATTTTCTGACCTGCGGGAGTGCCGTCAGGATAAGGGATACCGGAAGTCATGGTGAGCAGGTCGCCTATAGTTATATCTCTGTCAGCAGGACGCTCACCGTTCTCATCAAGAACCACAGGGTCGGAGAACTCAGGGATAAACCACTTGAGCAGGTGACGAGTGTCGAGCAGGCCACGCTCGATAAGTATCATTGCGGCAGTGGCTGTGACAGGCTTTGACATAGAAAAGAGTCTGAAAATGCTGTCAGTTTTCATAGGGATATTTTTCTCCTTGTCAGCAAGACCAAAGCTTTTGAGATAGACAGTTTCGCCTTTATGGATAACGCTGAGAACTGAGCCTGAGAAAACACCGTTGGTTATCTCTTTTTGTGCAACAGCGTCGAGATATTTAAAATTTTCGTACATGATAGACCTCCGTGTTATGATGTTTGATATATAGGATTATAACACAGTTCGGGTGGAAATGCAAGATTTTGTGTGACAACAAAAAAATCCGCCCTACCACAGTAAGGCGGAATTAGGTGCAGGGGCACGCCCCCTACATTGTAAAGTTTACAAACAAACTTATTGAGCGGGACTGAAGTTTGATAACAAAAAAGCCATGACGGACAATGCCCGTCACGGCGAGCATCAAACCCCTCCCAGCGTATCATACCTATGGGCGGGAGCAAAAAAATCCGCTACCATAATGATAGCGGATTGGGTGCAGGGGCACGCCCCTGCTGGCGGAGATGGAGAGATTTGAACTCTCGCTACGGTTTTGCCGTACTACCGCATTTCGAGTGCGGACCCTTCAGCCACTTGGGTACATCTCCTTGTGTCAACTATACTATTATACAAGTAATCACAAAAAAAGTCAAGCCCTTTGTGCAAATTTAAGCACAAAGAGCTTGTCAATTATCTATTGCTGAGCACGCCTCTGCATCTCCTTAACATATGCAAGCGTTTCAGGAGTGTAACCTACCATTGCGTTGGGACAACATTGGGAAAGCAATTGCATAAGCCCCATGGCGGTGTCCTTGCCCTTGGCATATACGTTAAAACGCAGTACATTCTTCTTGTGCTTCGTGCAGACGATTATCTCGTTGGTGTAGCTGATGAAATTCATACTCGCTGTGTGCTGGTAAATGCCGTAGGCTTCCTCTCGCCAGCACATCTGAAATGGCACTTTCTTGTTGGCAAGCACCCTGTCGGATACGATAATATAATCGTCCTGATATTGTATGTTGGCGTAAAGCTCGTCAGCCTGCTGTAAAAGATCGGGATTGGCTTTGAATATGCCGCTCTTTTCAGGGTGCGTCCTCCGTGACGTACCAAATATAAGAAATATAACACCAGGCGTAAGCGCAAAAAGTCCAAGTATCAATACGCTGTATTCACCGGCTACTACCGCCGCAAATGAGATAAATCCACCCATTAGCGTGAGTATCACACCGCCAACTATCATTGCTATCATTCTTTTTCGTATGTTGGCAAATACTACTTCTCGTCCCATTTTCGTTACCCCTCTTTTACTTTTTATCCGTGATTCTGCTTTGCCACAAGGCTCTCGCCGCAGTATATCTTTCTAAGCTTCGGCTTCTCTATCTTGCCTGTTGGATTTCTCGGTATGTCTGAAAAAATTATCTTGTGCGGACGCTTGTATCTCGGAAGCTTCTGGCAAAACGCCATTATCTCTTCCTCTGTGCATGGGTGGTCTGGCTTTAGCTCGATTATTGCCGCCGCTATCTCGCCCAAACGCTGGTCAGGCAGACCAATTACTGCCACGTCCCTGATAGCGTCATGACTTCTCAAAAAGTCTTCTATCTGTACAGGGTAAAGATTTTCTCCACCACTTATAATAACGTCCTTTTTGCGGTCAACAAGGTAAATAAATCCGTCCTCGTCCTCCTGAGCCATGTCGCCAGTGAAGAGCCAGCCGTCTTTGAGAGTTTCAGCCGTCGCCTTTGGATCTCTGTAGTAGCAGGTCATAACGCCAGGACCTTTTACGCAAAGCTCGCCCACTTCGCCACGCTTTACAGTGTTGCCCTTATCATCAACTATCTTGACCTTCCAGCCAAAGCCTGCCTTGCCTATTGCGCCTACCTTGTCAATGTTATCCACACCAAGGTGTACACAGCCGGGACCTATAGATTCGCTAAGACCATAGTTAGTGTCATATTTGTGGTTAGGGAAAACCTTTTTCCAGCGTGCAATAAGTGACGGCGGAACAGGCTGTGCGCCTATGTGCATAAGCCTCCACTGTGAAAGCTCATACTTTGAAAGTGTCACCTCGCCGCTGTCGATAGCGTCAAGGATATCCTGCGCCCAAGGCACAAGAAGCCATACGATAGTACACTTTTCCCTTGATACAGTATCAAGTATAAATTCAGGCTTCACGCCCTTGAGAAGCACCGCCTTGCCCCCTGAGATAAGGCTTCCGAACCAGTGCATCTTCGCACCTGTGTGATAAAGGGGAGGAATACAAAGGAAAACGTCCTCCTTTGTCTGACCGTGATGGTTCTGCTCAACTCTTGCGGCGTGCATAAGGCTCTCGTGATTGTGCAGGATAGCCTTCGGGAAGCCAGTTGTGCCTGACGAGAAGTAGATAGCCGCATCGTCCTCATCAGTAAGCTCTATGTACGGAGTAGTGCTTGCGCAGTTTGCAGTGAGCCTGTCATAATGCTCTGCAAATGACGGACAGTTCTCGCCAACATAGAAAAGAAGTCTGTTCTTGCTTATCTCATCAGCTATCTCCTCAACTCTGCCGATAAATTCAGGGCCAAATACAAGAATATCCACCTCGGCAAGGTCAAGACAGTATTTTATCTCCTCTGGAGTGTATCTGAAATTCAGCGGCACTGCAAGCGCACCCGTCTTAAGGATACCAAAATAAATAGGCAGCCATTCAAGACAGTTCATAAGCAGGATACCCACCTTGTCACCCTTTTTTACCCCACGGGATAAAAGCAGATTGGCAAAGCGGTTAGCCTTTTCGTTGAAAACGCTCCAGGTTATCTCACGGCGATAATGACAGACTGGATTAGGCTCGATAAGCTCATATTCCTTCCAAGTCACACGTCTGGTTTCTCTAATTTCAGGATTGACCTCTACCAGAGCAACATCGTTTCCGAACTCTCTTGCGTTACGCTCCAGTATCTCGGTTATAGGCATACAAAAACTTCCTTTCATAATTAAAAGCTTGAAAGCTAGAAAACTTAAAAGCTTAAAAGTATTCACAAACATATATGTTATTATTTTATCATATGATGACAAAAAAGTAAAGAGATTTAAAACAGAATAAGTGACAAAGTGACAGATAAATAATTGTGGAGTTTTTACAGAAGAAAAGTGTTTGCCCCTACCTGAATTTGAGCGAAAACCGTCAAAAAGATAACCAACAAAAAAGACAGCCCCACATGGGAGCTGTCCCTTAACTTAAAAAGTGTACCGTTTCAGATCTTATTCTTCTGCCTTTTCTTCCTCTTTGCTCGCCTCAGCCGCCTGCTGTGCCTTGAGAAGATCCCTGATCTCTGTAAGAAGCACTATGTCCACCGGTGGCTCTGCAGGCTTTTCAGGCTCTTCATGCTTGCCAAGTGACGCAAGCTTGTTTATGACCTTCATTATTACAAAAATAACGAACGCCATGATTATGAAGTTGATCACTGCCGTCAGAAATGCGCCGTAGTTTATGTACTGATTTCCAAGCAAATGTATCTTGCCCTCTACGTCAGCACCGCCTATACAGCCTATTATCGGGTTGATAAAATTCTCCGTAAATGACGTCACGATACCCTGAAACGCAGCACCTATGATAACGCCCACTGCCAAGTCCATGACGTTTCCTTTGAGAGCAAACGCCTTGAACTCATTTACAAACTTCTTGATAAATCCTTTTTTCTTCTCTTCCATAACGGTTACGACCTTTCGTTTTTTGTTCCGAGCCACGTTCTTATGGTCATTTTATCACATATTTTGACCATTTTCAATAGTTTTTCTACAAAATCGTACGGTTTTACGTCGTTTTGCCCATATATGTTAATACGCTGTAAATGCTTTGTAAACAAATATGAAAAGGTATTGCATTTCTCGAAATGGTGTGCTATAATGATTAAGCTGTTTGAGTGAGGGACATGACGATGGGATATAGCCAAGAGGTAAGGCAGCGGACTTTGACTCCGTCATTCCGATGGTTCGAATCCATCTATCCCAACCAAAAACAAGCTAAATCGAACAAACATTGGGGTGTCGCCAAGTGGTAAGGCAACGGACTCTGACTCCGTCATTCCGAAGGTTCGAATCCTTCCACCCCAGCCACAAAAGACCGTAGATTTTTTCTGCGGTCTTTGTTTTTTTATACATTCTTTCAGCAACCAAAAGAGAGGTTTTGCAACTGAGTATAGGTAAACATAAAAAACAAAATGTGAACAAAAATAATTCAGGATTGCGTGTTTACAAACTGGTAAAAATGTGTTATACTTAAAGTGCAAAAGAATTTCATCAAAGGAGGTCTGAAAATGAAAAAGATAATAAACAGAAAAAATGCAGCGGCAGTGGCTTGTGCCGCTATGATGATATGTGCGGCAGGTGCTGTGCCTGACAGCGTGCTAAGTGTGAGTATGCCTGTGCAGGCGGCTGAAGCTGCGGAGCAGACAAGTCTGCCTCAGGTCACAGGGCTGACATCTAAAACCCCTGATATAAGCTCCATAAGACTTAGCTGGAACGCTGTGAGCGGTGCGGACGGCTATTCTGTGGGAATGCGTTCAAAGGGTCAGTATCCTGAGATAGCAGACGTTACGGACACTACATATCTTGTTACAGGTCTGCCTGCGGCAACGAGGGAGAACTTCAAGGTAAGAGCATATAAGATAGTGAACGGTCAAAAGGTCTATGGCGACTATTCAGTGAACTACAATTCCGCCACAAATCCACGCCCTATAAGCGGTCTTAAAGCTCAGACGGGCAATGCTTCCGTTAGCCTTTCATGGAAAAAAGTGGGCTGCTCAAACTATCGTGTCTTTATGCTGAATAACGGCAAGTGGAAGCAGGTAGCGCAGACGGATACAAACAGCTACACTGTCAAAGGACTTGACGCAGGAAGCTATAAATTTAAAGTAAGAGCCTGCAAGCGTGACGATAAGGGTGCAAATCACTACGGCAAATATTCGCAGGAGATAACGGCACAGGCTGTCATGGTGAACAAGGTCACTGGTCTGACATCTAAGACCCCTAACACAAGCTCTATAAAGCTTAGCTGGAACGCTGTGAGCGGTGCGGACGGCTATTCTGTGGGAATGCGTTCAAAGGGTAAATATCCTGAGATAGCTGACGTGAAAGGCACGACCTACACTGTCAAGGGTCTGCCTGCGGCAACAAGGGAGAATTTCAAGGTAAGAGCATATAAGATAGTAGACGGAGTTAAGATATACAGCGACTATTGTGAAAACTACAATTCCGCCACAAATCCAAGGAAGGTAACAGGAGTAAAAGCTTCTGACATCACCGCTTCTACACTTGACCTTAACTGGAAGTCTGTAGGCTGCACAAGCTACAAGGTGTTTATATACACAAACGGCAAGTGGAAGAACATAGCTTCATCTACGGTAAATTCCTGCGCAATAAACGGACTTTACGCAAAGACTACATACAGATTCAAGGTAAGAGCCTGCAAGACGGACGATAAAGGTTCAAATCACTATGGAGCATATTCCGAGGAGATAACCGTCAAGACCCCAGACCACACTGTCGAGGTCATAAACGGCATGAGCTATGTTGACGGAGTTCTTTTGGCGAACAAAACATATTCCCTCCCTGCAAGCTACGACCCAAAGGGTCTGACCAAAGAAACATCAGCGGCATTCAAAAAGATGCAGACCGCTGCATATAAAGACGGCATAAGCCTGTGGGTATGCTCAGGCTACCGCTCTTATTACGATCAGAGGTACCTTTATAATATGTACTGCAACCGTGACGGCAAGGCTGCAGCAGACAAATACTCCGCAAGACCCGGCTACAGCGACCATCAGACGGGCATGGCAATAGACGTAAACAACGCCAGCGACTCATTTGGCGGCACAAGAGAAGCCAAGTGGCTTGCCAACAACTGTGCGAAATATGGTTTTATAATTCGTTATCCAAAGGGCAAGGAGGCTTACACCGGTTATCAGTACGAGCCTTGGCATATAAGGTATGTAGGCACGCCTTTAGCACAAAACATAACCAACAGCGGACTTTCTCTTGAAGAATACTTCGGGATAACTTCGCAATACAAGGATTGACATATGGTTCAGACCGCTGTTCACGGGCATCTGTGGGCAGCGGTTTTCTGTTATTTTACATACTCACTTATCACTTGAAATCTTGCATTTCAACATGATCTGTGTTATACTATATTTAAGGCAATACCGCACAAAGATTGTGCGTCAGATGCGTAGTCAGATTTTTTGTGTGATATGACGGAAAATCTGCAAGCAGATGGCGTGCAAAGCCGTCAGGCGGGCTTTGTGCGGTGTTGCCTTATATATTTCCACTAAGGAGGTCATCTCTATGCTTCTTTCAGGTAAGACGGTCGTTCTCGGCGTCAGCGGCAGTATTGCGGCTTACAAGATCCCAACTTTAGCAAGACTGCTTAAAAAGCAAGGCTGCAATGTTCAGGTACTCATGACACAGAACGCCACTCAATTTATAAACCCTATCACTTTTGAATCCCTCACGGGCAACAAGTGCCTTATAGATACTTTTGACAGAAATTTTCAATACAGTGTTGAACACGTCGCTCTTGCAAAGCAGGCTGACCTTGTTATGGTCGCTCCTGCTTCCGCTAATGTTATCGGCAAGATAGCATACGGCATTGCTGACGATATGCTCACCACCACTGTCATGGCTTGCCCTTGCAAGAAAATGATATCACCTGCCATGAACCACAATATGTATCACAATCCTATTGTGCAGGACAATATCCGGAAGCTTGAGCGTTTCGGCTACGAGATGATCGCTCCTGACAGAGGTATGCTTGCAAACGGTGATGACGGCGACGGCAGAATGCCTGAGCCTGAGGTGTTGTTTGAATACATTCTTCGGGAGCTTGCTTTTGAGAAGGATCTTGCAGGCAAAAATGTGCTTGTTACGGCTGGTGCGACCATGGAGGCTATCGACCCTGTGAGGTACATCACTAATCATTCAAGCGGAAAAATGGGCTGTGCGGTGGCTAAAGCGGCTATGCAAAGAGGTGCAAAGGTGACGTTGGTGGCAGGTCACATGGAGGTTTTGCCGCCTATGTTCGTGGACGTTGTGAACGTAAAGTCTGCGGCGGATATGTTTGAAGCTGTCACAAAGCTTGCTCCTGAGCAGGATATTATCGTAAAGGCGGCGGCTGTGGCTGACTACACGCCTGTTGCGGTGGCTGACTACAAGATAAAGAAGTCTGACGACGACATGAAGATAGAGCTAAAACGCACGCAGGATATTCTTGGCTATCTCGGTCAGCACAAACGTGATGGTCAGGTCATATGCGGTTTTTCCATGGAAACGCAGGACGTTATCAAAAACTCTGAGAAAAAGCTCACCAACAAAAACTGCGATATGATATGCGCAAACTCACTAAAGACCGCTGGCGCAGGCTTCAAGACGGACACTAATGTTATCACCCTTATCACTGATGGCGGTGCTGTGGAGCTGCCTATTATGACCAAAGAGCAAGCCGCTCACAGGATACTTGACGAGCTTGCGAAAATGATATAAGTGTACGATAATATGTACAGATAAACAGATCACGAAAGGAAACACGCCATATGAAACGTATTGAGATATATGAAAACGGCATTAATATAGTATTTGAGATAACAGACGAGAACGAGGCAAAGCTTCTGCACTTCTCTGCTCTGCCTTTTGATGAAGCCAAGACGGCTTCATACATGGGGCTGAAAACTTTCAGACCTGTAGAGATACAGGCGAGCGGTATCGACCGCCCTGACGAGCGTCACGGAAACAAATATATTGTGACCGCTCCGGGTTGGAGAATGAAGTTCAAGGACTTCCGTGATGTGAACAATGACCATGGCAGAAAGCTTGAGCTTGTGACATTTGACGAGGGCACAGGTCTTGAAGCTGTGTCCCACTATCAGTTTTACACCGGCACATCTGTTGTACGCTGTTGGACTACCCTTACAAACAAGGGCAGCGAGGTACAGACCATTGAATATATGTCCTCCTTTGCACTGACGGGCGTAGAAAAAGAGGGGCTTAAAAAGCCTGAGGACAAGATGAAGATATGGGTATGCCACAACTCATGGCAGCGTGAATTGCAGTGGCAGGACTACACTCTTGAACAGGTGGGGCTTGCGTCCTCTGCTAAGCCTACGGAACAGCGTTCATCAAAGGTATTTGCCTGCACAAACGTTGGAAACTGGTCGGCAAAGGAATACATACCAATGGGTGTGCTTGAAAACACAGAAGCAGGCTCGGTGCTGTTTTGGCAGATAGAGCAAAACGGCTCTTGGCACTGGGAGCTTTCGGACGTGGGAGGACACTTCTATTTACAGCTTTCTGGTCCGTCTGAGATAGAGTCCCACTGGTATAAAAACCTTGCGCCTAATGAGAGCATAGAAAGCGTGAAATGTGCAGTAGGCTCGGTGACAGGAAGCTTTGACAAGGCTATGGGCGAGCTGACGAAATACCGCAGAAAAATACGTCGTCGCAACAAGGACAATCAGAGGCTTGCGGTAATATTCAACGACTACATGAACTGTCTGTGGGGCGACCCTACGGCTGAAAAGGAGTTTCCCCTTGTGGACGCTGCGGCAGAGGCTGGCTGTGAATATTTCTGCATTGACGCAGGCTGGTATGCTGACGGCTTTTGGTGGGACGAGGTCGGCGAATGGAAAGAGAGCAGAAAGCGTTTTCCGAACGGCGTAAAGGAAGTTGCCGACTATATCCGCAAGAAGGGCATGATACCGGGATTATGGCTTGAGATAGAGGTCATGGGAATAAAATGTCCGCTTGTGGACAGCGTTTGCGATGACAGTTGGTTCTTCACACGTCACGGCAAGAGGGTCTATGACAGAAGCCGTTATCAGCTTGATTTCAGAAACCCGAAAGTCCGTTCCCACGCTGACGAGGTAATAGACAGGCTTGTTTCGGAATACGGCATAGGCTATATAAAAATGGATTACAACATAGAGCCTGGCATAGGCACTGAGCAGAACTGCGACAGCGTGGGCGAGGGTCTGTGGGGTCATGAAAAGGCTTACCTTGAATGGCTTGACGGTGTTTTTGCTCGTCACCCTGACCTTATTATAGAAAACTGCTCCAGTGGCGGACTCAGAATGGACTATGCGATGCTTTCAAGATACTCCATTCAGTCCACATCAGATCAGGACGATTACAAAAAATACTGCACCATTGCGGCGAACTCCCCTACTGCCCTTTGCCCTGAGCAATCGGCTATCTGGGCTTATCCTATCACATCAGGTGACAGAGAAGAAGTTGTTTTCAACATGATTAACGCAATGCTTCTGCGTATCCACCAGAGCGGTCACCTTGGCAACATCGACCCTGAACGCAAGGCACTTGTTAAGGAAGCTATCAGCGTTTACAAGAAGATAAGGGCAGACATAAAGGAAGCAGTGCCGTTCTGGAGCTTGGGACTGTCAAAATTTTCGGACGACTGGGTATCTCTCGGTCTGAGAAACGGCAACAAGGCTTATCTTGCCGTATGGAGGAGAGAGGGCAAGAGCGACACCTGCGTTTTGCCTATAGGCTTCCTCAAGGGTGTTGACGCAAGGGTGAAGTGCATTTATCCTGATTTCAGCGAAACCCCTGTGGAGTTTTCAAAGGCGACAGGCAATGTTTCCGTTAAGTTTGACAGACCTTATATGGCTAGACTTTTTGAGATAGAGTGGTAAAAATACGAGCTTGGTAGGGTTTCTGTAGTTTGTGCAAAAAAATGCGGGCGAACAATGTTCGCCCCTACATATGAATTTGTGCTTTGGCACGATCTTGTAGGGGAGCGGCGCAATTTCTGTTCGCAAGCTCACAGAAATACGACGTCCCGCTCCTCGAGGTTTCGCCTTATAATTTATCGCACAAACCCTGAAACCCGACAAAGGGCGGTAGGGGCGAACACTGTTCGCCCGTCGGATATCGGAGTTGTCTGATACACCTAATAAGATTGTGTTGCTCAAAGTCACCTGCCAATAAGGGTAACTTTTCCCCACACCGCACCTTTTGATTTGTCCGATTTTACGGACAGTTGCTCGCCTGTGGGAGATATTATCGCTGATATTCCGCAGTTTCCTGCACGGAGGACATATCTTCTGTTCTCAACGGCTCGCATTATGCAGTGGCGGTAATGCTGTTCACGGGCGGAGCTTTTGCCAAACCATGAATCGTTGGTGGAAACGCAAATTATCTGTGCGCCCTGCTCTTTCTGTCGGCTCACAAGGCTTGGAAAAATGGACTCTATGCAGATAACAGAGCCTATGGTCATGCCGTCTGAGGCAAGGGGCTTGGTGTGTCTTTCGTCTGCACATTCGCTCATAGTGTCAAGGTGGAAAATGCCTGCAAAAGGTGTCTTTTCACCGAAAGGCACAAGCACTTGTTTCAGGTAGGGCGAAGACGCAATGCCGTTTTTATCATAGGCGAAAAGGGCATTGTAATCCTTGCCGTTTTCAAGATAGAACGAGCCTGTCACAAGGGTACACCCATGGGTGGCGGCAAAGTCTGATATAAGGGAAAATTCTTTTAGCTGTTCGTCATAGTCTTTCGACACGGCAGTTTCAGGAAGCAGAACAAGGTCAGTACCCCACCGCCAACAGCTTTCCATTATAGAAAGATAGGAGCGTGCTGAGTCAAGGGCTTTACGGTGTGATTTTTCCCTGCCCTCCAGACTATCCTGTGCGCAGATAACGTCTATCTGAGGGTAGATGTTATCAAGCTTTTTGTCGAGGTTTATGGAATAAAGTCCGTAGCTTAAATTTGCCCCCTGCAAAAGCAGTGCAAAGGCGGTGTAGGCAAAACGCTTTTTGCCAGTATATATCTCTCCATGCAGACCGTTGAGCAGGAAAATTATAAAGCTTGTAAGGCGGCAGCTTATGAGCGTGGCGGATTGCAAAAGCAGTGGCGAACTTGTTACAGCTAGCCATGCCGCAGACCACGGAAACGCCAAAATCGGAACTTTCTCTTGAAGCCACTCCCCTGCTGTCAAAAGCAGGCAGAGCAAAACTATCTCAGACAAACGGTGTTTGAGATGCGGTCGCAGGGGCAGGAAAAGGCTCAGTGGAAGATACATAAGGATACACTCCCACAAGGTCAGACCTAACCACGCTAAAGTGGCAAGAGGTATAGAGGCAAAGGACGGCAGAGGACATATTTTCCATATGGTGAGCATAAAAGTGAGCTGAAAAAGATAATATGGTACAAAAAAGCACAGAAAATCAAGCCTGAAAGCCCTTTTTTCATGGCAGACTGACAGGCAATGCACCATTGGCGCAAAGATAAAAAACGCAAGCCACGGCAAATTCAAGATAGATTGCATAAGCGCGCTCACTATACCCGTAAGGGCGAGGAACGCTCTCCGTGAGATTTTGGGGTCAATTATTTTCGAGATATTCATGTAAATATTATGACCCGAAAGTCGCACATAATTCACAAAACTATAAAGGGAGGCAGTAAATTGGAGATCTTTATTCCGCAGTTTGTCAGGACGGCTCTTGACAGGCTGAATGAGTGCGGCTACGAGGGATATATAGTCGGTGGCTGTGTAAGAGATAGTTTGCTTGGCAAAAAGCCTCATGATTACGATGTCTGCACAAACTGCACCCCTGACAAAATGCTTGAAGTTTTCGCAAATTTCCGCACTATTGAAACCGGGCTGAAGCATGGCACGCTCACTGTTTTGATAGAGGGCGAGCCGGTGGAGATAACCTGTTATCGCAGTGACGGAGAGTATATAGGGCATAGAAAGCCTGCTCAGGTGACATTTGAAAGCTCGCTGGAGGAGGACTTAAAACGTCGTGACTTTACTGTGAACGCTATGGCATACTCACCAAAAGAGGGGCTTATTGACCTTTACGGTGGACAAGGCGACCTTGAAAAGGGCATTATAAAATGCGTTGGCGAACCTGAAAAGCGTTTTGACGAGGATGCTCTGAGGATATTAAGAGGGCTGAGATTTTCTTCATGCCTTGGGTTTGAGATCGAGGAAAAGACCTCAAAGGCTATACTTGAACAACGTGAGCTTTTAAAAAGCATTTCTGCTGAACGCATTGCGTCGGAGCTTAAAAAGCTTCTCTGTGGAAAGGGTGCAAGGAAGATATTGCTTGACTATCGTGAGGTCATAGCAGTGTTCATACCTGAGCTTCGGGAAAGCTTTGATTTCAGGCAGAACAATCCCCACCATTTTCTTGATGTTTACGGTCACATTTGTTTGAGCGTTGAGAACGTCAGACCACAGTGGCAGATGAGGCTTACTATGCTTCTTCACGATATCGGCAAGCCGAGAATGCACACTGTTGATGAGAACGGCATTTCCCACTTTAAAAAGCACCAGTTCCAGGGGGCTTACATGGCGGAGAAGATATTAAAAAGGCTCAGGATAGACAACGCTTCGGCGAAATATATTTATGAGCTTATATGGGAGCATGACAACAGGATACCTGCCACGAAAAAGTCGGTGCGGAGATTTATGGCTCAGCATGATTTTGACTTTGTTATGGATTATCTGGAGGTGCGCAGGGCTGACACATATGCCCAGTCGGACTACAAACGGCAGGAAAAGCTTGCAGAACTTGACCATATCGCAGAGCTTGCAATAGAGATAAAAGAGGACAACGAGTGTATCCACATTTGCGACCTTGACATAAACGGCAAGGATCTTATACAAATGGGCTTTGGAGGAAAGGATATCGGCATTGGGCTGGAGCTTGCATTGAATGGTGTTATAGACGAAAAGGTGGAAAACAAAAAAGAGGAGCTGAAAGGCTACATTGAAAGCAACTTCAAAAGGCAGGATAAAGATAATACTTAAAGGGTCGGCACTTGTGCTGTGGTGCGTGGTGATATTCATGTTTTCGGCAAACAATGCTGACGAGTCCAACAAGCAATCAAATGCGGTGTTTAACACAGTGATAGAATTTGTCAACCCTGTATATGACAGCCTTGACACTACAGCGCAGGCGGAATACAAGGACACCGCCACGTTCATCATAAGAAAGCTTGCGCATTTCAGCGAATACGCCTTGCTTGGAATACTGGCTTTTATAAATCTTGCTATGGTGAAAAAGCTTGGATACAGAGGGCTTTTTGCGGCAGTTTTTTCTTGC
The DNA here is from genome assembly GCF_040909065.1 of Ruminococcus sp. RTP21359st1_H3_RTP21359_211015. Lineage (NCBI taxonomy): Bacteria > Bacillati > Bacillota > Clostridia > Eubacteriales > Oscillospiraceae > Ruminococcus > Ruminococcus sp. RTP21359st1_H3_RTP21359_211015. The sequence continues at coordinate 79,791 of NZ_JBDGDD010000001.1, read as the reverse complement.
GTCTACGCTTCAAGTGATGAGATACATCAGCTTTTCGTGCCGGGGCGTGCAGGGCAGGTGGGTGATGTTCTTATCGACACAAGCGGTGCAGTGGCAGGAATTTTACTTGCCATACTAATACGAAAAATATGGCTCAAAAGCCGTGAGAAAAAATCGTGATAACAAAAAAATATCCGTGGGGGCATTTCGCTCTCACGGATATTTTATTCTAGCAAAACCTATTGCAAATCATATCGTGACCCATTGGTATCGCCTCATTCAAAGCTTTGGCTTTACTTAAATCACTTTATCTCAAGCCTTTTGGTTTCAGGCTTTACCTCCTGCATCTTTGGCAGGTCAAGGGTCAGGATACCATTCTTGTACTCTGCGGCGATATTGTTGGTATCAATGCCTGTAAGGTCAAAGCTTCTCTGATAAGAACCGTATGTCCTCTCACGGCGGATATACTTGTCTTTCTTATCCTCTGTCTCTGCCTTATGCTCAGCGGTAAGAACAAGATCGTTGCCTGAGATGTCAAGCTTGATATCGTCCTTATCAAAGCCCGGAAGCTCTGCTTCCATTACATATTTGTCGCCCTCGTCCTTGATATCGGTCTTGAAGCTCTGGAGTGCATTTTCTCCAAAGAAATCATTCTCAAAATCATGGAATGCGTTAAACAGGTCGTAGCTCTTTCTTTCAAATGGTGTAAGTCCAAACATATAAATTCCTCCTTGATGTGTTATATCTTAAATTGTCTTGTAAGCTTTTATCATTTATTCTGTTCTTCCATTGGTATCATTTCCTTTCTTCATTGTCTTTATGATACCCCTGCTATGTGTTCATTGTGTGAAGATATTGTGAACATTAGCTGAATTTTAGCACTATTATTATGTGAGTGCTAGCATATTAGTTTTACGAGTGCTAAAATAATGTCATGACATGATATGATAATCAGCGGGCTGCGTCAACGCCTATCACTGCTTATCGAAGCGGTCTTTAAGAAGCTTCAAGGCTTTCTTTTCTATCCTTGAAACATAGGAACGTGAGATACCAAGGCGTTTTGCGACTTCTCGCTGCGGCAGTTGCGGCTGACCGAAAAGACCATAGCGCAGAGTGACTATCTGTCTTTCACGCTCATCAAGAGAGCTTTCAATATAGCGGTAGAGCTGTTCACTGCGAATGGAAAGCTCTATTTTGTCGGCAACGTCCTCTCCGTCTGCGATTATGTCGATAAGGCAAAGCTGATTGCCGTCCTTATCGGAGTCAACAGGCTCGTCAAAGTGGATATCGTTGGCAGACTTTTTCTGGGAGCGAAAGTGCATTAGTATCTCGTTCTCCACGCACCTGCTCCCATAGGTGGCGAAGCGACAGCCTTTCTTGTGGTCAAATGTTGACACAGCTTTTATTAGACCGATAGTGCCGATAGAGATAAGATCCTCCTGATCTGTGGAATTTGAATAATACTTTTTTATAATGTGTGCCACAAGACGGAGATTGTGTTCGATAAGCTTATCCTTTGCCGCCTTGTCACCCTGCGCCATTCTCTCAAAACACTCACGCTCCTCCTTTGCCGAAAGCGGTTTCGGAAACACGCTGCGGCTGTCAAAATGCAGTGCGAAAAATAGAAAATTCCCCGTAAGCAGTTCAAACAGTGCTGAAAACATATTTGTCCCTCCTTATTTAAAGTATCGCTCATACGCTTTTTAATCATATGATTTTTAGGGATTGTACTATTCTGATTTTGACATAAGGTCGCTAAATGTTTCTGATTTGTTAAATTTGCTGAAATATTGATTGTCTTGTTTGCTAAAATCACGAATATTGTTAACGTTTTGTAAACAGACGGCATTTTACTTTTATCGTTAAACAAAGGGTGATATAATTATATTAGATAGGTATGTTTTTGGGGGTGAGCGCTCATGATAAGCATAAAAGGACGATCGGTATTCGGAAGCATTGCAAGAGGAAAGCTGACCTTTTATCATCGTGACGAATTTATCATCAACAAGATAAAAGTGTCCGACCCTGAACTTGAATACAAAAAATATGTCAAGGCTAAAAACGCTGCTCTTGTGGAACTTGGGGAGCTTTATGACCGTGCAAGGTTAAGCGTTGGAGAAGGCGACGCTCAAATATTTGTGATACACCAAATGCTTATCACCGACGAGCAATACGACAGCAGTATTCGCACAAAGATACTTGACGAGCATTTCAATGCCGATTATGCGGTCGCAAGCACTTCAAGAAGCTTTGCGGAGATGCTTGCACAAATGGACAGCGAATATATGCAAAGCAGAGCGGCTGACGTCAAGGACGTTTCAAACAGACTTTTAAGACACATTTTAAACTGTGCCGACAAGCTTCCCATACTTAAAGAGAATGCCATTATCTGCACCGGTGACCTTATGCCCTCAGAAACCCTGCTCATGGACAAGACGAAGATAAAGGGCTTCTGCACAAGGTCCGGTTCTGTGAACTCTCATACTGCGATACTTGCGAAAAATCTTGGCATACCTGCCATTGTGAACGTTGGAACGGAGCTTTCTGACGAATACGAGGGCAAGGAAGCCGTCCTTGACGGCTACAGCGGAACGCTTTACATAGAGCCTGATGAGCATACTCTCAGACAGCTTGAATACAAGGAAGCCGTTGAGGGCAGGAAAAAGGAACTTCTCACAAGGCTCAAAGGAAGAAAAAACATCACTCGTGACGGACATGAGATAAAGATATATGCGAATATACTCAACTCTGAGGAGCTTGAATCGGCGGTAAAAAACGACGCAGGTGGGATAGGTCTTTTCAGAACGGAGTTTATGTGCTTTGACAGACCTGCTTTTCCTGACGAGGATTTTCAGTTTTACACCTACCGCAAGGCATTGGAGGCAATGGAGGGTAAAGAGGTCATAATAGGCACTTATGATATAGGTGCAGACAAGATACCTGATTGTGCAGACATGAGTGCTGAGAGAAATCCCTCTATGGGCTGTAGAGGCATACGATTTTGTCTTGAAAGAGAAAGCATATTCAAAACACAGCTAAGGGCGTTATACAGAGCGTCTGTTTACGGACAGCTTTCAATACTTCTGCCTATGGTCATAGACGTGAGCGAGATACTGAGGGTGAAAGAGCTTATCGTGCAGGTCAAGGCAGAGCTTATAAAAGAGGGCAAGAAGTTTTCAGACAGCGTTAAGCTCGGGGCAATGATAGAGACCCCTGCGGCGGTGATGACAAGCGATATCATAGCCAAAGAGGTGGACTTTTTCAACATCGGAACCAACGACCTTGAACAGTTTGCTTTCGGTCTTGACAGGCAGAACCCATGCTATGACAGGGTGTCCCCGAAAAATCACAGGGCACTGCTGAGAATGATAAAAATGGTGTGCGACAACGCCCATGCAAACGGCATAAAAGCAGGCATTTGCGGTGAGATAGCAGGCGACCCAACGCTCACAGAGATATTTCTGGAGCTTGATGTGGATATGCTGTCGGTAGTTCCGTCAAGGATACTGCCACTGAGAAAGGCGGTAAGGAGCATAAGTCTTAAAGAACCGAAAAAGGCAGAGAATGACCTGAAGCTGTTTTTATAAAAAGGATAATTTTCCTCATTCCATATAGGCGGTGGGATACGTTATCGTGCGTGTCCCACCGCCTTTTTGCTTTGCTTGCAAATACGCTAATAAGGAGAGCGAACTGTTCACCACTACAGATATTTAAACAAAGAACGTATTTTATCTTATGGTCTGTATGGTTGTCTTATGAAAATCTTAAGCGTTTCTTAAAGCGGTTGACAGTTGGAAAGGGTTATGATAAACTTATATATGCCACTAAAAAATACGTCTGAAAAAAAGACAAAACACAAGGAGGAGAAACTTTGAAACTAAGAAACATAAACAGAGGTCTGGTTCTTGGCGGTGTGCTTGCGCTGGGCGTTGTATGCTACTCAGTGTATGATAACAACCAGTTCAAGACTTCCAAGCCTGAGATAGAACAGACCATGAGGGATTATATCGCAGACTTGACAAGTGCAAACGTTGGAAGCAGTGATAAGTTAAAAAGTCAACTTACAGATTTTGTGGATAAGCATTATGCTGACTACACCACTTCTGACAATGAGTACGCTTCGTCAAAGTCAGGACTTCTGGACGAAATAAACCAAGCTGAAGTTGCAACGCAAGGAGGAGATATCACCTCGGCTGAGTATGACATAAAAGAGATGTCAATAAACAAGAGTGGAGCCGACGGAGCAAAGGTCACTATGATATACAATGTGTGCTATGACGTATCAAAGGGCGACCCAACTTTTCTCACAACCAACGGCATAAGGACCATGACAAGCGGTAACTACACAAATTCCGACAACTATGAGCCTAGCACATCTTCATACAAGGCGATTTTCAGTTATGAAAATGCTGAATTTTATCTTTTGCGTACCTCTGACGGCTGGAAGATAGCAACGTCCAGCAACTACGGACATGGCGAGGATTACAGCTTTGATGATAACAACAGTGACAGCGTGGCTGATGAAAGCAAGTCTGAGTCTGAGATAGTTCCGGACAGCAGTGCAGAAAATACCGACAGCGAGGGGGCAGACAGCGTTGAGTGATACTATTCTAAAGATAAAGGGGCTTAACAAGACCCTTGGCAAAAAGCAGATACTTCACAGCATAGATATGGAGTGTTACAGTGGCGAGGTCTACGGCTTTCTCGGTCCTAACGGTGCAGGAAAGACCACAACTATAAAGATAGCAGTGGGACTTTTACAGCTTGACGAGGGGGAGATATCCATTAACGGAAAGGATATCAGAAAAGACTTTGAGGGCGCAATGGCGAACGTTGGAGGCATTGTTGAAAACCCTGAGATGTATAAATATCTCTCGGGACTTGAAAACCTACGTCAGTATGCAAGAATGAGAGAGGGAGTAACTGAGGAGCGTATCAAAGAGGTGGTGGAGCTTGTAAGGCTTTCAAACCGCATTAATGACAAGGTGTCGAAATACTCTCTGGGTATGCGTCAGCGTCTTGGCGTTGCGCAGGCTATCCTTCACAGACCAAAGCTTCTTATCCTTGACGAGCCTACAAACGGTCTTGACCCGCAGGGCATAAAGGAGCTTCGTGACATACTTAAAGAGCTTGCTCACAAGGAAGGTACTTGCGTTGTGGTATCGTCACATCTCATGAGCGAAATGGAAATGATGTGCGACAGAGTGGGCATTATCGCAAACGGAAAAATGATAGGCTCATACACAATGGAGGAGCTTATCTCACAGTCTGACAGCTCAATTGCTGAATATGTACTTGAAGTTGACGACCCGCAAAAGGCTATGGGTCTTATAAAGCTCGCAGACGAGGGCAAGCACATCGACAAGGAAACAGGTGCAGTTGTCCTTTCTATCCCTGTGGAGATAGAGAAGAAAAAGATAGCCTCGGTGAACAAGACGCTTATCGAGGGCGGAGTTTCACTTTACACTGTTCACCGCAGAGAGAACAAGAAGCTTGAGGACGTATTCATCGAGCTTACAGGAGGAAAGGAAGGGGGCGTACAGATTGGCTAGATTTTTCAGACTTGTGAAAAACGAGTACATAAAGGTTTTCAAAAAGCTATCCACAAAAATAATGATCGTGCTTATAATAATATGTGCGCTTGGATTTTCAGGCATTGCACTTTTTGCAAAGCACAATATGGAGAGCAATAACTATTCAAGCTATGACGCAACTGGTGATTATCAGGAAACCATAGATTGGCTCAAAAACACAAACGGCGACCCTAACGAGATCGCAATGTGGCAGTATCTTATGGACAACGATATCGACAGCGATGATTGGAGATATGATGTACTGTCAGCCGTGTTCGCAGACGGCACTGGTGATATGTCAGGGATAAAGAAGTATCTTGACGACAACGATTGGCGTGGCTTCTGTCAATACAGGCTGGATAATGACATACTCACAGAGGGTGAAAAGTGGGAATATCAATACAGGTTGGACAAGGATATTTCCTTTGACAAGTCAAACGAGAAGAAAAACGATCTTATCATGACAGTTGCAAACGCAAAAAACACCATTGCGACCATGGGCGACGCAAAGTCTGACGGACAGAACAGCAGAGCAAAGCTGGAGGATAATATAAAACTTGCACTCTATCAGCTTGACAATGATAAGCTCGACAACACAGCAAACCAAATGACGCTGTTTGAAACAGACGAGCCTGAGCAGATAACATTCTGGACTGTGTTTCTCACAAGCACTTCCCTTGTAACGGTAGTCGCACTGCTTGCTATCGTTATCGCAGGCGGCATTGTATCCTCTGAATTTTCACAGGGAACTGTCAAGTTCCTGCTTATAAACCCTGTTAAACGCTGGAAGATACTGATGTCAAAATACTTCACTGTCATCACAGTGGGTTACATAATGCTTTGCATACTTTTCGTTGTGATGATACCTATTACAGGGCTTATGCTCGGCTTTGACGGCTTCTCAACGCCTTATATCTATGTAAGCGGCGGCGATGTAAAGGAAATGCCTACACTGCTTTATGCGGCAGAGCAATATCTGATGAAAAGCGTTGAAATGGTGGTAATGTCAACACTGGCGTTTGCTATCTCGTCACTTGTAAGAAGCACAGCCCTTGCTATCGGCGTCAGCGTATTCACAATGTGCATAGGCTCAACGGTCACACAGCTTTTGGGTCAGCTTGGACAGGATTGGGCAAGATTCCTTGTGTTCGCAAACACAGACCTTGCTTCTATCTCAAAGGGGTACTCAATATTTGCTCAGCACAGCCTGACCTTTGCCGTGGGCGTTCTTATAGCACACATGGTGGTGTTCCTACTTACTGCGTGGGACGGCTTTACAAAGCGTTCTGTATAAAACAGAATAAAAACATCAAACGGGCGGAGAAATTTCGCTCGTTTTTTGTTGCTGAAAAGGGTAAACAAATGAACAGATTATCATATAAACATAAGATTGACAAGGGTGAATAAATATTGTATAATAGTCGAGTTGATACAGAGATCGTTTTAATGGATATTTTACAGGAGATAGATATATGTTTGAAACTTTAGTTGACGTTTTTCTTGACGCATTAATAGACAGCCTTAAGATACTGCCTTTTCTGTTCGGTGTTTATCTGCTTATAGAGTATATAGAACATCGTTCTGCCGACAAGCTTGGAAAGGCTCTTAGAAAAATGGGACCCTTCGGTGCAATAGGAGGAAGCATACTTGGAGCAGTGCCGCAGTGCGGATTTTCCGTTGTGGCTTCCAACCTTTACTCAGGCAGGCTCATCACAATGGGAACTCTCATTTCGGTATACCTTGCCACAAGCGACGAGGCAATACCAATGATGATAGCAAACCCTGCATTTGCCGGCAAGCTTTGGCAGCTTATTCTTATAAAGGTAGCTGTGGCTATAATAGCAGGTGTGCTTGTTGACCTTATCTTAAAGCTTATGGGCAAAAAGCAGGACGAAGAGCCTTTCAAAGAGATATGCGAGGACTGCGACTGCGAACACCACAGTATTTTGCACTCGGCACTTCACCACACTGTAAGCATAATACTTTTTATATTTGCGGTAAACCTTATTCTCGGAGCGGTAATGGAGTTTGCAGGAGAGGACACTGTTAAGACCCTGCTTATGTCTGACAGCATAGTTCAGCCGTTCATAGCAGGAATAATAGGCTTTATCCCGAACTGTGCGGCTTCTGTTGTTCTCACTCAGCTTTATATCGAGGGCGTTGTGAGCTTCGGCTCGCTTATTGCAGGACTTTGCACAGGAGCAGGAGTGGGACTTCTGGTGCTTTTCAAGACCAACAAGCACAACATGAAAGAGAATTTCGCCATAATGGGAATACTTTATGTTTTCGGTGTGGCAGCAGGCTTTGTGGCAAGTCTGTTCTAAAATATGATAGACAGATAAAAGGAGCAATTCGCAATGAACTGCTCCTTTTTGTTTGCAAAAAATCTTCGTATGTATAATGGGTTGCCCCTACACTACATCATATCCTCAATAAGATAAGGCAGGCTTATGCGGAAGCAAACGCCGCCTTTTTTCATATCGTTTTCTACCTCTATGCTGCCCTCGGAAAGCTCGATTATCCTTTTTACAAGTGCAAGTCCAAGACCGTTGCCCTCTGTTGCACGGGAGCGGTCGCCCTGATAGAACTTATCAAATATCTTCGCCTTTACGTCAGGGGCTATAGACGGACCGTTATCCCATATCTCCGCCGAAATATTCTTCTCGTTGCGGAAAAGCTTCACGCTTATCTTTCCGCCCTCAGGGGTGAACTTGATAGCGTTGTTGATGATATTCTGCCATATCTGCGCCATAAGCTCCTCACTGCCCACATACATGATATCCTCAAGGTCGATATCAAGGTCGATTTTTTTCTTCGACCACTCAGGTTCAAGCACAAGAAGTATTTTTCTTATCTGCTCGTCAAGAGAAAATCTTGTCTTTTTGCCCACTGTTTTCTGATTTTCAAGCTTTGTGAGCCTCAAAATATTTGACGAAAGCTTTGAAAGCCGTGATGTTTCGTCGATTATTATCTGCGTGTATTCCTCACGCTCCTGCTCGGTTATATCGTCAGATTGCAGAAGCTTTGCAAAGCCCTGTATAGAAGCCAGAGGCGTTTTGAACTCGTGGGAAACGTTTGAGATAAAGTCACCTCTCAGCGTTTCCGTACCTGCAAGCTCCTCAGCCATTTTGTTAAAGTTCTGCGCAAGTATGCTGTATTCAGGATCAGACGGCTCTCTTACTCTTACCTTAAAATTGCCCTTTGCTATCTCAGCCGCCGCCGCACTAAGATCTCGTATAGGCTGTATAATGCTTCGGCTCATGAACGCTGTTATAATAGTACCGATAACGATACAGACCATAAAAGCTATGATGACAACAAGGTTTACTACCCAGTAAACGCTGTCGCTTGAAAAGCTGTCTATGATAACGAACTTATCATAGACCTGAGAGATTATAGTTGCGTTAGGCACAACGCCCTCTGAGGACACATAATATCCCTTATGCACGATATCTGCAAAATGGTCGTGTACTCTTGAATCGTTTTTATCCACCACTGACAGACTATAGGCTGAATTGTTCACAATGGAAACTATCTCGTCCACAGTGAAGCCGCCCTTTTCTTCAAGCTGATCCATTGCCATGGAAAGCTCCACCAACTGCTGTTCGGCATTGCTTTTCATTACAGGGCTGCACACCATTACAAGCACTGACACCGATATAGAAGCCGACACCAGCATCACAAAGAAAAACATAAGAGTCTGCTTGAACTGCAAACTTGTTTTATTTTTGGTCTTTTTCTTATCCAAACCCCTCACCCCTCAAGCTTATCCCTCACTGCTTTTTCACAGCCTTATAGCCAAGTCCACGAACCGTGACAATATCAAATGACTCACAGCTTCCGTAACGCTCTCTAAGCCTTTTAACGTGAACGTCAACAGTACGCTCGTCAACGTCCTTATCCATGCCCCAAAGCTCGTCAAGGAGCTGGCGGCGTGTGAATATCTTGTCAGGGTAGCTGAGCAGTTTAAAAAGCAGTTTGAACTCCATTTGCGGTATAGTTTCCGCCGCACCGCCGTCAACCGCCACGCTCATAGCGTCATAATCAAGCACGCAGTTTCCCACAGTAAGAGAATGTTCCGACGCCATTTTTGAACGCCTTAAAAGCGCACCCACACGGAGTATCATCTCATTTATATCAATAGGCTTTACCATATAATCGTCTGTGCCGGCAGAAAAGCCCTCCTGCTTGTCCTCGAAGGTCTCCTTTGCGGTGACCATAAGTATAGGCAGGTTGAAATCAGCCTTTCTGAGCTGTCTTGTAAGCTCATAGCCGTCCATATTCGGCATCATTATATCTGAAATTATAAGGTCTATATTCGTTTTTTCAAGAACGTCCAAAGCCTCCAGACCGTCATTTGCAAGAAAAGTCACATAGCCATGCTGTTTAAGTGCGGCAGACATGAGCTTTCTAAGGCTTGCGTCGTCCTCCACCACAAGTATCTGAAACATAAAATATCCTCCCTCGTAAAAAAAATTCCCCAATAATGACATTATAGCTTATAATTGTGAACTGGTGATTAACATTTATTTTTTTCAAAAAACTCTCCGAAATCCCCTGAAAATTCATATTCGGTTCACACAGAACTGGTATTATATAATCACAGCAGAAGATACAAAAAAAGCTTTGGTAATTGGTAAAACTTAAAGTCAGGTTTTTGTCTTCTTTCCCTCTGCGATTCCCCAAGTCGCTGATACATTTCCTCGTCTTTAGGTTTTACCAAATACCAAAGAATCCCTTTCATAATTCTATAAAAAATTAATGCTCATTTCAGCCGATGGAAGTGGGTATTAATTTTTTTTGCTCTTTTAAGACAAGATACGACAAAAAACCGCAGAAGCCATATAAAATGACCTCTGCGGATATTTTTTGCCTTTATTAGCCGTTAGCTACAAAGCTTTTCACGAAGCTCAGCCGCCTTTCCCAGAAGCGCACAGATGTAGCTGTCCACATCAGGCTTTGCAAATCCACCAAGCGCTGAGCCTTTAAGCTTTCGCTGACCTGTTTCTCCGGGGATAACAAAGTTATCACCGTTCTTTTTCTTTTCGATAGCCGACTCCAGCATATAGATCTCGCTGGTTATGGTGTCGATATATTTTAATGTATCAAGCTTATCATAGCCGCCAAAAAAACACGTTTTCAGACTATCCATTTTTCTTCCCCCTGCCTTACTGCTGTTTTGTACAGCAATTGTTATCAAAGCCTACAATCTTTATTTGATTTAATTATATCACAAATACTTAGCTTTGTCAATAGGTTTGAAAATGAATGTTCACATTTAAGTAATTTTATATGAATTTTCGTGGCGTTTTCTGTTGAATCATTATAGATATAAAAAACGCAGCCCTTGCAGACTGCGTTTTTACGTTATATAAGTCTTTTGATTATAGTGATGTTGTTGTATCTTGAAAAATACTCAACATTTGAAATAACGATACCAGTGTCAGTGTTCTGGGCGTGTACCATTTTGCCGTCGCCGATATAGATAGCAACGTGGTAAATGCTCGAGATCGACGCTCCGCCAAAGAAGATAACGTCGCCCTTCTTCATGTTGTTATATGAAACTGTAGTGCCGTATAAAGCCTGCGAAGCCGCATAGTGCGGAAGATTTATTCCCACCTGTGCGAACGAGAGCATCACAAGACCCGAACAATCCGTTGCACCAAACTGTGAACCGCCCCATACATACGCTCCGCCCACCATGCTTTTGGCATATGAAACAACAGTGTCTATTTTAGAACTGCTTGAATAATCAGGCTTAGGTGCAGGCGCTGCTGTTGTTGTGGTAGTGGTCTTTTTGCTTGTTTCAGGCTTTGGCTTAGCTGTTTCCTGCGGAGTTGTGGTGGTCTGAACCGTAGTTTCGTCAGGCTTTTCCGTCTGAGCCGACTTTTTCGTGGTAGTGGTCTTTTCACCGCTGTTACCACTCTTTTTGGTGGTGGTAGTCTTTTTCTTGGTGGTGGTCGTAGTCGTGGTGGTATTCGCCTTTGAGGACACCTCCGCATACTTATTATCCACCTGCTGTGACTTATCTTCAAGGTCGCTCTTATCGTTCTTTATCTGCTCGATAAGCTTGCCCGACTCCTGCTCCATTTTCAAAAGCTCCGCCTGCTCGCCCGCCAAAGTTTTCTGCTCCTTGGCATATTCCTCAGCCTTTGCTTTGAGCTGTTTTATCTGCTCATCAAGCTCCGCCTTGGTCTTTTCAAGCTTTTTATACTGATCCAAAAGCTCGTTAAGCTCGTCATTATCGTGCTTTGCAACTCTCGTCACAAGCTCTATCCTCATAAGAATGTCATAAAAATCAGATGAATTTATCAGCACGTTCGTGTACGAATCTGCTCCTCCTGCAACATACATTGCACGAATACGCTCCATAAAATCGTCCTTGCCCTCGTTTATTGCAGTTTCCTGCAAGTCAAGGCTGTGCTGAGTGTCAAGCTGTTTGCCGTCAAGCTCTGCCATTTGATCTTCAAGCTCAGAGGAATATTTCTCTGAATTTGCTATCTTTTTCTGTATGGACTTATATTTTTTCTTTATAGCCTCAAGGTTGTCCTGCTCGTCGGCAAGCTTTTTGTCAGCGTCAGCTATCTGCTTGTCAAGCTCCTGCTGTTGCTTTTTCAGCTCTTCAAGCTGACTGCTGTATGTATCGTTATCCGCCAAAGCGATATCACTTACGCTTCCGTCAGAAAAACCAAAGGCGGCAAAAGCTATGCACAGAGCCATACAACCTGCGGCTATTCTTTTCATGGGGTAAATTTTTTTCATAATATCAGTTCTCCAAAATATAAGCGTATTATATATTTCTCACGCTGTAACGTTTATGTAGTCCCTTTTATTATAACGCAAAACCCCGTCCTTGTCAAGAAACCAACCGCTAAAAGCCGTATTTTCGGCATTTTAAGACAATTCGCCACACATATTTTGTGCGTTATTGCACCTATTCTCCTCCGAACATCTCACCCAAGGTCTTTCCTATAAGCTCGCCTGTATACTGAGCCTGAGTGATAGAATTGCCGTGGCTTCCCACCTCTATAAGAAGCGAGCCGGTGGTCAAGTCCTGATTATAGTGGCGATAGTCGAAAAGTACAGGCCGTGTAAGCCCCTGCCAATCGCTCTCCAAAGCCGACTGCAAAGCACAGGCAAAGTGAAAATTCTTCATATAGTCAGGCATACCCATAGTGCCGTCATCACAGCCTGATATTATCATAAGCTGAGCCGCTTCCCTGCCCTCTATCTCCGCCACAGGCGCGAGCCTTGTGCCGTCCTCACGCTCTATGCCGTCACGATGAACGTCAAGGCATACCTTTATAGAGGGGTACTCCTCCAATATCTGCTTTACCGCCATTCGGCTTGAATCGTAAGAGCCGTCATAGCTGGGATAATCATGCACAAGTGTATCGTGGATATACGCAACGCCTGCTTTGTCAAGCTGTTCGCATATCTTGTCCCCTACCGACAGCATATTCATTTCAGGGTCGGTGGTCTTGCAGGAAAAGGAGCTGTCATAGTGGTCTTTGTCTGTGGGCTCAAAGCTTTCCGTGGCGTGGGTATGATAAATAAGTATCTGCGGTTCAGAGGAATTTCCGTCTATTTGAAAATCATACGGCTTTGAGCTTTCCTCGTAAAGCTCATCATTTGAAAGCTCAGTGCAGTTTCTCACCTGACCGCCGCCGTCAAGGTCGAAATACTGCTCGCCGTCATATCTGCCATAGGTGTATTTTTCTATAACACCGTCATTCCCCTCCATGCTTGCAGGATATGGTATCTTGTCCGTCACGTCCTGAGCAGGCAAAGGACTTGGCACTTCTGCGCTTACAGAGGGCGTTTGCTTCTCCTGTGGCGCCATATCCATATCCCATATGCTGTGCTTTGACACCACCGCCGCTTCAAGTTTACTTGGATATGCGGTCTGCGCAGTTGTTTTGCTATCATCATCAGCGGAAAAATAAGGCTTGTATTCTCCCATAGCCACCCCTGCCGCCACAGCAGCCACCCTGCCGAACCTGCTTGCAGATCTTGCATAAAGCCATATCCCCGTGGGCATAACGAACGCCACAATTATAACTGCAACACAACGCAGGCAGACTTTCTTTATATCCAATGCTGTCACTCCCATATACATCTTAGTATTATAATGTATATGCAGGACGAGCCGTCATATTACCTGCCCAGCTTCACCTTAACAGGCTTGCCCACTGTCATAGAGTCATGGGTCACGTTGCAGTCATAGCATAGTATCTTCACGCCCTTTCGGGAAGCTTTCTCCAAAGCCTCTCCGAACTCAGGGTGAGTGTCATAATTTGGAGTGAAATATTTCACATCGCTCATCTGAACGAGTATCATTATATAAGACTCATACCCCTCATCAAGGCAGTGAGAAAGTTCCTCTATATGCTTCACCCCACGGAGGGTAGGAGCGTCAGGGAAAAGCACAACGCCGTCTTTCTCCAGCGTACAGCCCTTGACTTCCATGAAGATCTTCCTATCCTGCGACTCTAAGTAAAAGTCAAAGCGTGAATTGCCGTATTTCTTTTCGGGATAGACCGAGAAGCCCTCGCCAAAAGGCATTTTTTCTCTCAGCCACTCCCCTACCGCCTTATTCGGGGCTTGGCTGTCCATGTTTATGAGCCTGTCACCTTTTTCCACTGCAACAAGGTCAAAAGCGGTCTTTCTCGATTCGCTGTCTGAATGTTCAAGCCAAACAGTACACCCCTCCACCAAAAGCTCTTTGCATCTGCCCGTATTTTTCACATGGCAGACCTCGGCTTTGCCGTCTATCTCAACGTTGGCGATAAACCTATTCGGCCTTGATAGAAATTTGCCTTTATGTATATTATCGTATCTCATAATTCGCTCCTTTTATTCTTACTATTCACATTATACCACAAATATGTTTGATTATAAATACCTAAATCAAGCTTTCTTAGCTTTGCTGATTTGTGATTCGATACGAAAAGAGAAAAATATTTCACAAAATCTATTGACGTTATTTGTGAAATATGTTATAGTTTTGAGTATAGGTTATATAACAATAATAATTTATTAAAATTTTAGAAAGAGGTATTTATAATGAAAAAAATAACTGCACTTCTCGTTTCACTTATAATGTCATGCGCAGTAATGGCAGGCTGTTCTGACAGCAGTTCTTCAAGCTCATCAAAAGCAGACAGCACATCAAAGGCAGAAACAAGCGCAGCCGCTGACGAGTCAACTGCTTCAGAAGCAGGCACAGCCACAGATCTCGAGGATACTCTCACAGCGCAGTATACAAAGAAGATACAGGGCGAGAGCCTTGCTATCGACATGACAGTGGCAAGCGAATATGACAATTCATCAGCTGTTGTTGAGATAGCAGGCGGCAATATGCACATGAAAATGAACTTTATGGGCGTGGATATGGACATCTATAATATCGACGGAGTTATGTACACACTTGACAGCGAGTCAAAAACGTATTACACTGTTGATATGGAAGAATCTATCGACGACTTCAAGAGCGAGATAGGCTACGGAATTAACGACAGCTACAAGTTCATAAGCTCTGAAACAACTGACGACGGTCTTATCTGCGAAACTTTTGAAAGCACAGAAGATCCTGATATCGAGCTTGAATCAGGCGTAACTCTCGACACAAGCGATTCTGACGATTATTCTTTCACAACAACATTCAAGTATTACTTCAATGCTGACACAAAGGATATTGTTAAGATAGAAACTATCTCTGACGGCTCAACGACTACTGTTACAGTAAACTCATTCACAACTGAAAACGTTGAAGTCAAGCTCCCTGACGATTTTGACAGTTGGACAGAGCAGTCTTTCGATAAGGACACTGAAGATATCCCTTATGACGCTGAACTCGATGTTGAGTCAGGCGCTGAGTCAGCCGAGTGATTCTTGTCATTTTTCGGAGGCAAAATATTATGAACAAGAAAATGGTAACTATTATTGCAGCTTTGGCAATGTGTACAGCAATGGCAGGCTGCACTGGGAGCGATACTGCAAGCTCTTCAAAGGCTGAAACAACTACTACAACAACGGCTGCCGCAGAATCAGCTGCTCCTGCTGAAAGCACAGCAGACGAAAGTGCTGTCACAAATGTTGGCACAACAGATTATGACGTTGACGGCGATTTCAGAGCTTTCGAGCAGATGAAAGACAAGTATGAGGGCAACTATCTTGCTAACCTTACAGGTCAGATGTCAAACAACGGCACAAAGTATACTATCTGCATAAAGGACGGCAAGGCTTATCAGGCACTCACAGTTCAGGGCATGAAGTCATACACAGTTTGCCCTGGCGACGGAAAGCTTTACAACGTTTCAGAAGGCACGACCACCTACAGTATCGAGGACTTTGACGAAAACGAGTTGAAGGCAGCCGACATACTTTTCGGAGCGACACTCGATTTCGACCACGCATATATTGACACAACAACAAACGTTGTTCACGAGTATTATAACCTCGACAGCAGTGTTTCAGGCGGTGAGGGTCAGATAGTTTACGGCTTTGACGGCGCTACATATGACCTTAAGCAGGTAGTTCTGCTCCCAGAGGGTGCTGACGAATCAAGTGCAGTTTACTTCACTGTAGATTCCATGGGCGAAGCAGACGACAGCCTGCTTGCTGTTCCTGATCTTTCTGCTTATACAAAAGAATAATTTTATCTGATCTTTTTCCAACATCGGGCGGACAGACCACTGCGGTCTGCCCGTTTTTTTGCATTTTCAGCAAAGCGTTGTGCAATATGACGGAAAAGAAATTCAAATATTTTTAAAATTTGTGAGAAAAATAGTCTTAAACCCCTTGACAAAATCGTCAAAAGGGTATAAACTATACTTAGCACTCGAGAAGAAAGAGTGCTAACACTTAAATGCAATAAGTGCTAACAAGAAGAACGGGTGGTGAGCAAATGGACGACCGCAAGCTGAAAATACTTTCAGCGGTAGTCAATGAATATATCGTAACAGGCGAGCCTGTAGGCTCAAAGGCGATAATGGCTCACGTCAAAGCGTCCTCAGCGACCATAAGAAATGAAATGGCAGAGCTTGAGAAGCAAGGCTATCTCGAACAGCCACACACCTCCGCAGGCAGAATACCAACATATAAGGGCTACAGGCTTTATGTTGACCAGCTCATGGAGCAAAACCAGCTTACAGCAAATGAAAAGAAGATGCTGGATTCAATGATACCGCAGGAATATGTCACAGAGGAAGACCTTGTGAACAAGGCTTCAATGGCATTGGCGGATCTTACGAAATGTGCGGCGGTGGTCGCAAACGCAACGCCAAAGTTCTCGCTTATCTCAAAGGTAGAGGTAATACCTACAGGAAAGAGAATGTACGTTATTTTGATGATAACGTCCAACGGCTCTATTAAGAATAAGGTTTGCCGATTGGAGTTCGACCTCAGTCAGGATCAGCTTGAGTTTTTTGATAACTTCGTAAAGGAAAATCTCAACGGTGTGCCTATCGACAGTCTTTCGGACGCTTATCTTGAAAAGCTCACAGAAGCAATGGGAACGTACATGATGACCCTTTCACCGCTTGTTTCCGAGATCATGAAGATGACAAAGGAAATGAGCAGCGTGTCTATCAAAGGTCAGAGTAATCTTCTCACCTGCAAGGACTTCAACCAGAATGAGATAATAAGCTTTCTCGATAATCAGAAGGAGCTTAAAGGATTTATTGACGAAACGTTCTCAGGGCTTCACGTTATGTTCTCCCCTGAGCGTGACGGGTTTGTTATCCACAACTCCTCTATTATAACAGCTCCGTTCTCAAAGGACGGCAAAACAGCAGGTGCGCTGGGGCTTATAGGTCCTATGAGACTCGACTATGCGAAGTTTATCCCATATCTCGAGTATTTCACAGGAAAGATATCGGAAATGATATCCGAAAAGCCACAAGAGCAAAACAAAGAAGATGACGAAAACGAATAAAAAGAAAGGCAGGCGGCGTAAATTGAGTAAGGAAACTGAAAAGGACACCGAGCTTGAAAAAGAGGAAAACACCTCTGCTGAAAGCGAAGAAGTAAAAGAAGCGGCGGATACCGCAGAAAATGCCACTGAGGATACAGAGAAAAAGGCGGAGGAGAGCGAAACAGAAAAGCTGAAAAAAGAGCTTGCCGAAGCAAATGACAAGTATCTCAGACTTATGGCTGAATATGATAACTTCAGAAAAAGAAGCGCAAAGGAAAGACTGGAGCTTACAGACACAGCAAAGGGAAATGTGATAAACGGCTTCCTGCCGGTGTTTGACAACTTTGAAAGAGCGTTAGGCACAGAAACTCAGGACGCAGTTTATAAACAGGGTGTTGAAATGATCTTCAATCAGTTCAGCGACGCTCTGAAAAAGCTCAACGTTGAGGTCATGGAGCTTGCGGGCAAGGAATTTGACCCAAACGTTGCAACAGCGGTAAGCACAGTTGACGACCCTGACCTGGGTGAAAATATTGTGGCGCAGGTGCTTCAAAACGGCTACACCATAGGCGGCAAGGTAATAAGACACGCTATGGTAATAGTAGCAAACCCATAAACAAAGACATCGGGACTTAAGGTCTTGATATAAATTAAGTAAATTTTGAAAGGACTTGATCTTATGAGCAAAATCATCGGTATAGATTTAGGTACAACAAACTCTTGTGTAGCAGTTATGGAGGGCGGCGAAGCCGTTGTTATCCCTAACAGCGAGGGTGCAAGAACAACTCCGTCGGTAGTTGGCGTTTCAAAGAACGGCGACAGACTTATCGGTCAGGTAGCAAAAAGACAGGCTGTTACAAACTATGACAACACTGTAATTTCTATCAAGAGACATATGGGCTCTGACTACAAGGCTCACATGGGCGGCAAGGATTACACTCCACAGGAAATTTCAGCTATGATACTCCAGAAGCTGAAAGCTGACGCTGAGGCTTATCTGGGCGAAAAGGTAACAGAGGCTGTTATCACAGTTCCTGCATACTTCACAGACGCACAAAGACAGGCTACTAAGGACGCAGGTCAGATCGCAGGTCTGACAGTAAAGAGAATCATCAATGAGCCAACAGCCGCTGCACTTTCTTACGGTATCGATAAGGAAGAGGATCAGAAGGTCATGGTTTACGACCTGGGCGGCGGTACATTCGATGTATCTATCATCGAAATGGGCGACGGTGTTACAGAAGTTCTTGCCACAGCAGGTAACAACCACCTGGGCGGCGACGACTTCGACCAGAGAATTATCGACTGGATGATCGCAGAGTTCAAGAAGACTGAGGGCGTTGACCTCTCAGGTGATAAAATGGCAATGCAGAGACTCAAGGAAGCTGCTGAGAAGGCTAAGATAGAGCTTTCTTCTACTGCTTCATCAACTATCTCTCTCCCATTCATCACAGCAGACGCTACAGGTCCAAAGCATCTTGAAATGACACTTACACAGGCTAAGTTCAACGAAATGACAGCAGACCTTGTTGAGTCAACAATGGGACCAGTTCGTCAGGCACTTTCAGACTCAGGTCTGTCAGCTAACGAGCTTCAGAAAGTCCTTATGGTCGGCGGTTCTTCAAGAATACCAGCCGTTCAGGAAGCTGTTAAGAAATTCCTTGGCAAAGAGCCATTCAAGGGCATCAACCCAGATGAGTGCGTAGCACTTGGCGCTGCATATCAGGGCGGCGTTCTCGCAGGCGACGTTAAGGACGGTCTGCTCCTCCTCGATGTAACTCCACTGTCACTTGGTCTTGAAACAATGGGCGGTATCTGCACAAAGATCATCGAGAGAAACACAACTATACCTACAAAGAAGTCACAGATATTCTCAACTGCCGCTGATAATCAGTCAGCCGTTGATATCAACGTACTTCAGGGTGAGCGTGAGTTCGCAAAGGACAACAAACAGCTCGGTATGTTCAGACTTGACGGAATCGCTCCAGCTCCAAGAGGCGTTCCACAGATCGAGGTAACATTCGATATCGACGCTAACGGTATCGTACACGTTTCCGCTAAGGATCTTGGCACAGGCAAGGAGCAGAACATCACGATCACTTCTTCAACAAATATGTCTAAGGACGATATAGATAAGGCTGTCAAGGAAGCTGAGGCATATGCAGCAGAGGACGCTAAGAAGAAAGAGGACGTTGACGCTAGAAACGCTGCTGACCAGCTTTGCTTCCAGGCTGAAAAGTCACTGGGCGAGTTCGGCGACAAGGTAGACGCTGCTGACAAGTCAGCTTGTCAGGCTAAGATAGACGCTCTTAAGGAAGCCCTCAAGGGTACTGATATCGAGGCTATCAAGGCTAAGCACAAGGAGCTTGAGGAAACATTCCAGGGCGTTGCAACTAAGGTATATCAGCAGGCTGCACAGGCACAGCAGGCAGCAGGCGGTGCCGCAGGCTTTGACCCTAACAACATGGGCGGAGCAAATGGCGGCAGCAACGGCGGCGCTTCAAACAACGGTGGCGACGACGTTATAGACGCTGAATTTACTGACGCAGAATAAATCATAACGGCTGCCTCTGCTCCGATTTTTCGAGCAGGGGCTATTGCCGTATTAAAAGGCTGTGTGAAAAGCGTGAAAGGACTATACTTACAAAAAGGAGGCAAGCCCATGCCCCAAGACTTTCACGATCTGCAGCTTACAGAGCATGGGCGTTTATATGGCTGAAAAAAGAGATTACTATGAAGTGCTTGGCGTTTCTAAAACTGCCACAGACGATGAATTAAAAAAGGCATTCCGTAAGCTTGCAAAGCAGTATCACCCTGACCTTCACCCTGGCGACAAAGAGTGCGAGGAGAAGTTCAAGGAAGTAAATGAAGCTTATGAGGTGCTTTCAGATAAAGATAAAAGAGCAAGATATGACCAGTTTGGTCACGCAGGCGTAGACCCGAACTACGGTGCAGGCGGTGGAGCAGGTGCAGGAGGCTTCGGCGGATTTGGCGATATGGGCGATATTTTCGATTCCATTTTCGGTGGATTTGGCGGTGGCTTCGGTGGCGGACGTTCTGCTAACCCTAACGCACCAAGACGCGGCGAGGATATAAGAGCGAACGTTGTTCTTGACTTCATGGAAGCCTGCAAGGGCAAGACTGTGAAACTTCGCATAAACAGAGCCGAAAAGTGTCCTGATTGTCACGGCACAGGCGCAGCCGCAGGTTCTTCGCCTAAGACCTGTCCTGACTGCCACGGCACTGGTACAGTAAGGATAACACAGAGAACGCCTTTCGGAAACATCGCTCAGACCACGACTTGCAGTCGCTGTGGCGGTAAGGGTCAGATAATCGACAACCCTTGTCATACCTGCAACGGTCAGGGCAGAGTAAAGAAAGTATCTGAAAAGGAGATAAACGTTCCTGCTGGCATCGACGATGGTCAGACACTTAGAGTAGGCGGTGAGGGCAACTGCGGTATAAACGGAGGTCCTAACGGCGACCTGCACATCAACATTACAGTTCGACCTGACCCTATTTTCGAGCGTGACGGCTATGACGTGTGGACAGAGATACCGCTTACTTATGCACAGGCTACTCTCGGTGACGAGATAACAGTTCCTACAGTTGACGGCAAGGTAAAATACACAGTGCCAGAGGGTACACAGACCGGCACAGTGTTCCGCCTGAGAGGCAAGGGCATAAAGAAGGTGAACAGAAACGACCACGGCGACCACTACGTTCGTGTAACAGTTGAAGTTCCACGCAATCTGACCAAAGAGCAGAAAGAAAAGCTCCGTGACTACGAAAAGTCCCTCGGTGAAAAGAACTACGCAAAGCGCAAAACATTCTTTGACAAGCTCAAAGACAAATTCAAATAACCAAAAAAAAGGAGAACGGCACAAGGCTGTTCTCCTTTTTGTTTGCAAAAAAATGCCGCAGGAAGACCCACGGCAATTATCATCTTATCAAGCCATACCTGTGTGCTTTTTGATAGCCGCAAAGGACTCCGCACTGATAACGTGTTCCATACGGCAAGCGTCCTCTACTGCAACTTTCTCGTCAACACCAAGCTTTATGAGCCACTGTGAAAGCAACGTATGACGCTCATACATTTTCTCGGCTATCTCCAAGCCCTTGTCTGTCAAACGAATATAACCGTCCTTGTCGACAGTTATATAGCCGTTCTCACGGAGATTTTTCATTGCCACACTTACGCTCGGCTTTGAAAACTCAAGTTCGTTTACTATATCTATGCTTCTTACCTCGCCTTTGCCCTTGCGCTGGCTGAGAATAAGTATCGTTTCGAGATAATTTTCAGCTGATTCTCTTATCTGCATTATAACGTCCCTCCCTAGAACAAGTTTGTCATCAGGTCATTACGACTATTATATCACATTTCAAACCGCATTTCAAGTGCAAGCACGCTTTTTCAGCGATTTCGATAAACTTTACATCAATGAATTGTGTTGATATACAAAGGCACTGCTCACAAAAAGCAGTGCCTTTAAAGCTGTCTGTTATTTACTGTATACCGCACTCCTCATAGTCTTTCCACTTTTCGGCATGCTCCTTATCCTCAAAATATTTGTATACAAAAAGCGCAGTTGACGCAACAACAAGTATCATCGCACCCATTAAAGTCCAGAACGACTTTTTTCTTGAATAGTTTGACATAACAAAACTTCCTTTCTTTCGCAATAGCATACAAAAACTTGCGGCTATCGCTCATAGCTTTGTTATAATTATACTACACAATGCTCTTTCTGTCAATTATTTTCACAGGATTTTCAGATATATTTTTCCGAGTAAAAGTGCAGAAATTCCTCAAGGCAAAGCCCGCCTGCGGCAATGATACGAGCGGCTTCAACGCCCACATAACGATAATGCCACGGCTCAAAATCAATGCCGGTCATCTGCTCTTTAAGGCGAGGATAACGAAGGATAAAGCCGAAATCTGCGGCATTTGCACAAAGCCACCGAGATTCAGGCGTCTTGTAAAAATCGTCGCTCACATCATTGTCACCCTCTCTGCCGAGATCCACAGCAAGCCCGGTGTTGTGTTCGCTTGACCCGGGGAGAGCGAGAGTTCTGCCCACCTTTTCCACAGCCTTTTCATAACTCAGACCGCCCCACATTTCGTGAGATACTTCACGCTCCCAAAGCATCTGCTGATATTCAAAAGAGCGATAGGCGGAAATAATTTTCAGCTTTATGCCGTCAGCTTCCGCCTTTTTGAGCAGAAGCCTGAGCCTGTTTCCTGCCTGAGATTCCATAAACTTGCCGTTCACCTCTGTCAACTCCACACGATCATAAAATCCCATATCTATGGGATTGAATTTATCCACAAGCATAAGATAATCCATATACTGACCTCCTTGTCCTGATGGGGAGAAATGTTTTAACTTAGTATATGCAGATGTGTGCGGAGAGTATACACGCTTAATGAGGAATGAGGAATGAGGAATTAGCATAGCTGACCAAAGTTGTACACAAGCATGAGGTAAAAATAAAGCACCGAGCGAAGCGACTTTGCGGCACAACAAACCTGCCCGAATAATCTGTAGGGGCGAACATCGTTCGCCCGTTCTCAGAACTTGTAAAAATTCAGAATTGTAGGGGCTTGGCTCAATTTCGGTTTCACCGAAATGCGACAGCCCGATATTTCTCGCCCGTTGAATTGTTGAAAAATATCACACAATGTCACCCCAAAATAATTTGGCATCAAGGATATGGCAACCACAGCATCGCTCCCCTACACATTTCAAAAAGCGGTGCAAAATTACATCATATCACAAATTGCAGCGTAAAATGCCCGTCACGGCGAGTGACCTATATCCAGCACCCGTCCACTCTGACGACCTGCCCGTGAATGTAATCTGCTCCCTCTCCACTGAGAAAACGCACAACATTCGCCACATCTCTCGGCTTGCCTATCCTGCCTGCCGGTATGTCATCAACTATCACACGAACATCTTCCTCCGTCAGCTCGCCGTTCATTTTCGTGTCTATCATTCCGCAGGATACGCAGTTCACCCTTATACCGCTTATAGCAACTTCCCTCGCCAACGCCTTCGTAAATCCTATAAGCCCAGCCTTTGCCGCCGAGTATGCAACCTCGCAGGAAGCTCCCTTTTCGCCCCATACGGAGGTTATATTTATCACATTTCCACTGTGTTCCCTTATCATCTCAGGAAGCACCGCCCTGCTCATACGCATTACGCCAAGCAGATTAACGTTCATCATCTCGCATAGCTTCTCGTCAGTCATGTCAGTGAAAAGCTCTATATCCGCTGTGCCTGCGTTGTTTACAAGAAGCGTAACAAAGCCCAAACTGTCCCTGACTTCCGCCACGCATTTATCTATACTGTCCTTGTCGCCAATGTCGCAGTAAAAAACCTCTGCACATAAGCCACGCTCTTTAAGCTCAGATACCAAAGCTTCCGCCGCCGCCCTGCCATTCTTGTAGCATACAGCCACCTGCCAGCCGTCCTCAGCAAGCGCCCTGCATATCTCCGAGCCTATCCCACCAGAGCCACCTGTTACCAATGCTGTCTTTTTCATAAAAATACCCCCACAGATCATGATATACTGTAATTATATCACACCTGCGGAGGTTTTTCAACGGCTACTTTTCGTTCTCGTCTACCCATTTTCTCGCCCAGCCTGCATTCTGCTCCTGACGATTGTATACTCTGCCGTTTGGCGCAGTGTAGTTGTCCGTCACAACATATTCCTGATCTGCCGAGATAACGTCATGGGGCTTGTATACCTTCGTTCCGTCTGAAGCCTGCGGGAAACGGCTCTTGTCACGCTTTTTCATGGCTATCACTCTCCTTTTTATGTTATTATTCTGCCCGAGGCTTTTGTGATTATCAGATGAAAAATCTGCATAACAGTTGAAAATATCACGATAACGTGGTATAATCATCTTATACTATTTTTATCGGGAGTATTAAAATGGAAAAATACAACAAACAAAAAGCTATACTCACCGCACTGCTGAAATGGGTGGAAACAGAGTTCTTCGGAATTTTCGTATTTCTCTTTTTTATCGCAGTTGCAAAGCCTTTCGGAGCATTGGCAAATATAATTTTCGGTCTTACAGGACTTCTCACAGTGGTCTGCCTTATGGCTGACTTTGGTCTGAAACAGGGAGAGGAAGCCAGAAATAAGGTCACATTCCACGGTGAAAAGGATTGCCCTAACTATGGCTTCACACTTGGTCTTATTGCAAGCATACCATGCTACATAACAATGATACTGCTGATGATATCAAAATTCAGCGGTTCGTTCAACTTCATGCCTGCCTATAAGCTTCTCGACGCCTGCTTCTATCCTCTTATAGATTGGGCTGCCCACTCCGCCGACGTGAAAGATATGTCCCCGTTTGTTTTCATCATGACCGTCATATTCCCTCTTCTCTATCCATTTGCCACATGGATAGGCTTCAAAATATCCTACAAGCAGATAGACGTAAAAGAGCGTGTGGTCTACAAGCACAAATAAAATCAAGCCTGCCGTATCAGTCCGATACGACAGGCTTTTATCTTTTTTATCGAAAAAACTCAGTTCTCCACTATACATTAAACTATTTCATTACTGAAAATCTATCTCTATATCTTTTAGCGTCACATAGTTTACTCCATTGCAGTTTTTATCGCTTGCAGTGTTTGCGATAAGCGTTATCTTTGCCGTGCCTTTCACGTAGTCGGCACCAATATCCGTCTTGTTGTCATACGTGTAGCTCTCTCCGGCTTTGAGCAAAGTGTTCATGGTGTTTCTGTCGCCATTTTCGCCATAGCTCGTGGAATTGCCCTTACTGTCCTCTGTGGTGATATACTGGTCAGTCGTGAAGTCAAGCGCCATGTCCTTGTCCCAGTTGTTTGTGTAGGTAATATGGCTTATGAACTCGCCTCCGCTTACCTCATAGGAGTATTTCGCCGTGAGCCTGCCGTCCTTTGTTGTAAAGGTATTGTCCCCAACGTCCTCAAAATAGTCGATATATCCAATATCAACTTCGTCAGCCATATCAGAATCGTCCTTGGCAACAGAAGTCACAGCTTTCTCACTAGGGTCAACATCGTCAGCGACCTCAGCGTTTTTCTTTACGTCAGTGTATTCGCAGTTCTCATTGAGCCAGTTTTCAAGCTTTTCTGCCTTTTCACCGCCTATGTCAAATTTTAATACATCTCCTGCAAAAAGCTGAACATACAGATCTCCGTTAGCAGTAAAATAAGCCGTACCGTTGGCGTCAAGTCTTTCTACATAGAAGCTTATTGTTATTCCGCCCTCAATGTAATATTCATCATCATTTGTTACCGACAAATTAATATCAGGGTCGCTCTCATAAGCATCGCCCTCATAGACCGCATTGTATGAACCATTATCGTCCTTTAACAAGTCAAGCAGCTTTGAGATGTCAGTATTAGTATACTTTCTGAGCCTGCCCGTTTCTGCATCATTGTAAGCATAGTCCACATGAGCCGTTTTTTCAAGACTTACGTCATTTATTATGTCATCAAGGGTCATATCGACTTTGTAATCAGGTGAGTATTTCCAATCATCATACCACGCCACAGAGCCGTCATCAAAGACCACCGCCAGATAAACGCTTGGTGACAAGTCCTTTATTGAATAAATATCCGCTTTTGTTGTTTCCTTTTTGTTTGTCTCATAGTTTTCCGTTTCAAGAGTCATGGTGGTGAGCTTGCTGTCAAGAAAAGACTTATCAACATGTCCCATTGAAACATATTCCACATCGTTATATTCAAACGTCTCATATTTTGCATTCATTGCATATTCGTCCCAAGGAACTCTATATGACACTGTTGCTTCCTCGTCTGCCATCTGCTGGTCAGCCGAAGCCTTTGCCTTTATATCTTTGTCCGACCTGCCTGCAAACATCATAACACCCGTCGCCGCAGCGATAACACCGCAGGCCGCCACAGCCGCCCACTTTGTCCATATGGTTTTTATCTTTATGCCGCTGCCGCTCTGTCTGCATTCTTCAATGTAATGCTCGTCAGCATTTTCCAAAGCCTTGAAAATATCCTCTCCTGTTGTTTTCATAAAAGAACTCCCTCCTTTTCAAGCAAAGCCTTTAACTTATTTCTGCTTCTGAAAAGGCTCGCCTTAACTGTGTTCAGGTTCATAGCATACTTTTTTGATATCTCTTTTATAGGCGTTGCAAACCAATATCGCTGGAGAAATATATTTCTGTCTCTCTCCTGCAACTCGCCAAGAAATTCGTTTATAAGCCCCTCAAGATGTCTGCCATCGCAGAGACTCTCGGTGGTGTCATTGTCAGGTATGCACTCGTCAAGCTCCTCCAAGACCGCCGCTATCTCACCTTTTCCACGCTTTGCGGCCTTTGACGCACGATATCTGTCAAATGCGATATTTCTTGTTATCCGCCCGAAAAATGCCGACAGCATTCTGGGTTTCTGTGGCGGAATGGAGTTCCATGCCCTGAGCCAAGTTTCGTTAACGCACTCCTCCGTGTCCTCCCTGACTCCAAGAATATTGTAGCCCACAGAATAACAGTATCCGCCGTATTTTATATCCGATTGTGAAATAGCCTGCTGATCTCTGCTTTCATAAAGCTCAATTATCCTGCTGTCCTCCATTTTTCCGCCCCCTTACATTTAAGCAACACCTCACAAGGCACGCCTAACTTCATTGAAAGTCCTTTCATCTATAATGACGAGATATCCGCCAAAAGGTTTTATGAAAACATAAAATAATTATAACATATGATAAAAAATTATGCAACACAAAAACGGCGTCCCACATCACTATGGAAACGCCGTTTATATGAAGAATGATTTTATGACAACTCGTTAAGAAGATCCATGTACAATTCGTTGTAATCTGTTCTGTTATCCTTCAGGAATGCGATAGCCACACGAGGGTGACGGTTGAGCGCACCTGTGAGCATATAAGGCACGTCATAGCCCCACTGTGAACCTTTTGCCCTCTCCTCAGCAACGTACTTTTCAACAAATTTCAGTGTAGGAGTAAGCTTGTAGTTAGGGTTTCTCAGGAAGCTGAGCATCTGCTCCATGAAGCAGTTTCCTGCACCTCTGCCCATTCCGCTCATTGTAGCGTCCGCAAAGCTTGCGCCGTGAGAAATGCTCTCGATAGTGTTTGCAAAAGCGAGCTGCTGATTGTTGTGCATATGAACGCCCACCTTTTTGCCACTAGCCTCAGCCACCTCGCAATACTGCGCAGTAAGTCTTCTCACCTGCTCTGGGAAAAGTGAGCCGTAGCTGTCAACAAGATAAATAACGTCAACAGGGCTTTTTGCCACAAGGTCAAGAGCCTGTGCGATATCGTCCTCACGGCTTGCAGAAACAGCCATGATGTTGATAGTAGTTTCATAGCCCATATCGTGACAGTAATTTATCATCTCCAGCGCACCAGGCATCTGATGAGTATATGTTGCGATCCTTATCATGTCGATAACGCTCTCACTCTTTGGCAGGATATCTTTCTTGAAATCACATCTGCCAACGTCAGCCATAACAGAAAGCTTCAGAGGGCTGTCATTCTCGCCCACGATAGCTCTGATATCCTCCTCATCACAGAACTTCCACTTACCGAACCCCTTGACGTCAAAAAGCTCCTTAGAAGCCTTGTAGCCGAACTCCATGTATTCAACGCCTGATTTTATGTTAGTTTTATAGAGTTCTTTTACAAACTCGTCTGAAAATCCAAAATTATTTACAAGACCTCCGTCACGGATAGTTGCGTCCAGAAGCTTTATATCAGGACGATATGACATAAGGTCACCTTTCTGATTTATTGTCTTTGCCTGATTTGCCATTGTGATTACTTCCTTTCCAAAAGCAGGTTCTTATCACGCCTGTATAAAATTTATCACTTTAAAGATTTTATGCTTTTAAGCTTTTATGTATTAAAGTATAACACTATTTTTCTTCCCTGTCAATAGCACCAAAGCCCTTTAAACACATTTTTTACATTTTAATAATATTTCCCGTCATTTTACACCCAACTTTTATATACTTCTCCCTATGAAGCTTCTGCCCATTTGTAAAATTCGCCGAAAAATCATCATACGACTTGACAAAATAACCCCCTCAGAGCCACGCTCCAAGGGGGTTTTATCTTTCTGTTCTCTATTAATCCATGACCGCATTAGCAAGCATAAGCTTGATACGGTTCTCCTGATTGACCTTTGTCGCACCCGGGTCATAGTCGATAGCGACTATGTTTGCGTCCGGATAAGCCTGCTTGATAGTTCTTGACATACCCTTTGCAACAATATGGTTAGGCAGACAGCCGAATGGCTGAGTGCAGATTATGTTCTTTGTGCCTGTTTCTGCAAGAGCCGCCATTTCAGCAGTGATGAGCCAGCCCTCGCCCATTTTTACGCCCTGACTGATGTACTTGTCAGCACACTTTCTAAGGTGTTCAAAATCATGAGGCGGCTGGAAAATGCCCTGCTCGTTGATGACCTTTATCTGCTGCTTCTGGAACTTGTAAAGCACGTCATAACCAATGCCGTACATAAGAGTGCGGCTGGTTTTCTTGTCATAAAGCTTCTCGTCGTTGATAGCGTCCGACGCACAGTAAAGCACGAAGTCCAACAGTCCCGGCACATTAGGCTCACAGCCCTCAGACAGCAGAAAATCGTTAAGGTGATTGTTCGCAAGGGGTGAATACTTAACGTATATCTCTCCCACGATACCGACCTTAGGCTTCTTCTCCTTTGTCCTCGGCAGTGCCGCAAAGTCTTTGAGCATAGCATTGTAAATGCTCTTTGTGTGCATATATCTGCTCGGGGTAGCAAACAGCTTTCCAAGCCTGTGCTGCCACCTTGCCAAAAGCTCGTCCGTAGAATTTTTCTCTATCTCGTAAGGCTTGCACTGATTGTACAAAAGCATGAGCATATCACCGTAAAGCACAGCATAAATAAGCTTCATTGCAATGGCAGGGGTGATATCTATGGAAGCGTCCTTTTCAAGTCCGCTGAAATTCAGCGACAGAACAGGTACTTCAGGGAACTGCGTTGACAGCGCCTTTCTTATAAGGTGGATATAGTTTGAAGCACGACAGCCGCCGCCCGTCTGCGACATAAGCAGAGCCGTGTGTTCAAGGTCATACTTGCCGCTTTTGAGAGCGTCCATAAACTGTCCGATAACAAGAAGCGCAGGATAGCAAGCGTCATTATGTGTGTTTTTAAGTCCCTCGTCTATAACGTTTCGTGAGCAGTTTTGCAAAAGCTCCATGTTATAGCCGTATTTTTTGTATATCGCCATGATAAGCTTGAAGTGTATAGGAAGCATATCAGGTATAAGTATAGTGTATTCCTCACGTCTTGACTTGTCAAAACAAGACCTTTTTACTCTGTCCGAGCCTGCGTGTTTTATCTCTTTTCCAGCCATTACATTGCCTCCTTGTCCATTTTCTTCTCAGCATTTGCGCTGGCTTCTTTTTCCTCCAGTGCCGCCGCCAAAGACCTGAGTCTTATCTTAGCCGCACCGAGATTCGTTATCTCGTCTATCTTTAGCTGAGTGTAAAGCTTGCCCTTTTCTTCAAGTATCGCTCTTACCTCGTCTGTTGTAACAGCGTCGATACCACAGCCGAAGGATACCAGCTGAACGAGCTGCATATCATCATTCTCGCATACATACTCTGCCGCTCTGTAAAGCCTTGAATGATAAGTCCACTGATTGAGAACGTCAAGGGCAGGAGTGTCCACCTTCATCGCCACGCTGTCCTCAGTGATGACCGCAAAGCCAAGAGAAGCGATAAGCTTGTGTATTCCGTGGTTTATCTCAGGGTCGATGTGGTAAGGTCTGCCTGCCAGAACGATTATCTTCTGACCCTTAGCCCTTGCCTCAGCGATTATCTCCTGCGCCTTAGACTCGATATCCCTATGGTATCTCACCTGCTCAGAATAAGCCTTGTTAAGCACTCCAAGCACCTGCTTTGCAGTGATGTTATACTTTGAAAGCGCTCTTGCCATTGCCTTTGCAACGTGCTTTTTGATGTTTATGTCAAGATAAGGCATGATGAAATTATCATCATTCAGCTTGTCATTGTTAGCCTTTAGAAGCTCAGGATAATAAGCAACAACAGGACAGTTATAGTGATTGTCCGACTGACCCTCGTCAGCATTGTAGCTCATGCAAGGATAGAAAATAAAGTCCACACCCTTGTCAAGGAGGCTCTCTATATGGCCGTGACAAAGCTTTGCAGGATAACATACCGTATCAGACGGAATAGTTTGCTGACCCTTGTAATATGTATCTCTCGTTGACTCCTCAGACAGCACCACCTCAAAGCCAAGGCTTGTGAGCAGTGTTGAGAAAAACGGCATAAGGTCATAATAAGACAGCGCAAGCGGCAGACCTACCTTTGCAATAGGCTTTGCAGGCTTGTTGTCAGCATAAGAGAGTATCTTGTTATACTTATACTCTATCATGTTTTCCGTTCTGTCGGTTATCTTTATGCCTGCACCCTTTTCACAGCGGTTTCCGGAAGTAAATCTTCTGCCGTCATTAAATCTTATTATAGTAAGGTTACAGTGCGCACCACAGCCACCGCACTGAACGGCTCTTGAATTGTAAGCAAATTCTTCAAGCTGTGCCTTTGTAAGAACGCCTGACTTGCCGTCCCTGCCCTGAGATTTTTCTTTTGCGAAAAGCGCACAGCCGAACGCACCCATAAGTCCCGCAATGGCAGGTCTTATAACGTTTCTGCCAAGCTCCATTTCAAATGACCTGAGCACAGCGTCGTTAAGGAACGTTCCGCCCTGAACGACTATATTCTTGCCAAGCTCGTCAATAGACTTGGCTCTTATTACCTTGTAAACTGCGTTCTTGATGATAGACGAAGAAAGTCCTGCAGAGATATCCTCAACGGAAGCTCCGTCCTTTTGCGCCTGCTTTACAGATGAGTTCATGAACACTGTACATCTTGAGCCAAGCTCCACAGGTGCTTTTGCAAACAGACCGAGCCTTGCAAACTCTGCAATGTCATATCCCATTGCACCTGCAAAAGTCTGAATGAACGAGCCACAGCCTGATGAACAAGCCTCGTTGAGCATAATGCTGTCGATAGCGTTGTTTTTTATCTTGAAGCACTTGATATCCTGTCCGCCGATGTCGATGATAAAATCAACGTCAGGGCAGAAATAAGCCGCCGCCTTATAGTGCGCAACAGTTTCAACTATACCATAGTCAACGCCCAGACCTGCCTTTATAAGATCCTCACCGTAGCCTGTTACCGCAGAAGCCTTTATGTTAAGCTCAGGGGTAGCAAGGCTGTAGATCTCCTCAAGCTTTGAAGCGATTATATCCAGCGGCTGACCCTTGTTTGAGCAGTAGTGCTGATAAAGAAGCTTTCCGTCAGGTGTGATAAGCACAAGCTTTGTGGTTGTCGAGCCTGCGTCTATGCCAAGATAAGCGTCGCCCCTGTAAGTTCTTATATCCTCATATTTAAGGTCAGACTTCTTGTGTCTTTCCACGAAAGCATTATATTCCTCACGGCTTGCAAACAGTGGCTTGCCTACCACGATATTGTCAGTAGCCTTTGCGTTCACTATCTTGTCAAGAGCTTCGTCTATAGTCATTTCCTCCGCCAGCGTGTCAGCATGAAGTGCCGCACCGAAAGCCATATAGCAGGAAGAATTTTCAGGAAGAATAGCGTGTTCCTCGTCAAGGTTCAAAGTAGTTCTGAATGCCTTTCTCAGTGCACTGAGATATGTAAGCGGACCGCCAAGGAAAAGCACCTGACCGCCGATCTTTCTGCCCTGCGCCAGACCCGAAACTGTCTGGTCAACAACAGCCTGAAAAATAGACGCAGATATGTCCTCTTTTCTCGCACCCTGATTGAGCAGCGGCTGAATATCAGACTTTGCGAAAACACCACATCTTGAAGCGATAGGATAAGTCTTTTCAGCCTTAAGAGCAAGGTCGTTCATCTCGTCAGGGGTAACGCCCAAAAGTCCTGCCATCTGGTCGATAAAAGCACCTGTGCCACCTGCGCAAGAGCCGTTCATACGCTGTTCAACGCCCCCTGTGAGGAAGATTATCTTAGCGTCCTCACCGCCAAGCTCAACCACAACGTCAGCCTTTGGATACTTCTTGTTTACAGCGATAAAAGCAGAAAAGACCTCCTGCACGAAAGAGATACCGCTTGCCTCAGCGATGCCAAGACCTGCCGAGCCTGTTATGGCTATCCTGAACTTGTCCTCAGGATAAAGCTCTCTGATAGCACGCAGCTGCTCAGCCACCGTTTCCCTTACCTTTGAAAAGTGTCTTTCATATTTGTTATAAATAAACTCGCCCTCGTCAAGAATTACCGTCTTGACCGTGGTCGAACCTACGTCTATGCCTAAATCATAAATCTTGCCCATAGTAAAAACCTCACTGATTCTCGTTTATACACTCTTAGTTATTATATCACACTTTTTCGCAAATTACAAGCTTTTTATATTAACAAATATGTATCTGAAAACTACCTATAAAGCTAAAACGGGCGAACACTGTTCGCCCCTACAATGCAACTATTACAATGTATGGCAAAATGCGTTCGCCCGTAAATATTCATTTTTTATCTATGCTTATTCCTGCTCTAAAAGGCAATCAGTAAGATTAAGGTCATAGAGATTGTTGTAGGTAGGCTGCTGAACAGGCTCACCTGCAAGTCTGTAGAACTGCTCTGAGCCGTACTTCTTGATGAAGTTTGTGGTGTGGCAATTTATTTTCAGCTCCTCGATAAACTTCTTCATAACATTGCTGTCAGCGCCATAAGCATTCTCAAGGAAGTCAAAAGCGTATTTCAGACCATTCATAGACTGCTGTGTAACGTTGTTTGCGCCATGGAGCAGATTGTTGAAGGAGTTCTGCAAAATAACAGTACAGCGGTTTTTGTTATCTCTTCCCTCGTTCGTACACTTATCAAGATAAGCTTCCAGATTGTGGAGTATCCAGTGCTGGATCTTCTTGTTAGACGGCGAGATATTTCTTGCTCTTACCGCCTTGTCAAGGCTCTTGTTGCAGTCCATGATGTGTTCACTGATTATCTGACGGCATGAAAGACCATTGTTTATCTTCACAAGAATATCTTCCATTCTTGGGTGGATAAGTCTTATCATCTTCTCCATTTGGATACAGCTTCTCATTGTGTATGTGATGCCGTCCATAAGCAGATTCATAAGAGCCACAGCTTCCTCAGTGCCTGCCGCTCTTGCGTCAGCAATGTTCTGAGCAGTTATGCCGCCCTCGAGGATAGCGTCAACGTCATATTTCTCACGATAGTAGTTGAATCTGTCATAATATTCCGCAAAGCCCTTTGAGAACTCTGGGTTCTGTACATACTGAGCAGCCAGAGCGTGGTCAACAAGGATACCGCTCTCCTCATAAAGCTGCATCATTTCAGAAAGGTCCTCCCAGCCACGGGCAGTAACAAAGCGGTAGTTGTTCTTATCGCTTGCGTCTACCATATAATAATGGTCAGGGTGAAGCTCAAGATATGATATGATAGCTGGGTGAACGCCTGCATAGTAAGCATATTCTTTCCAAACGTCGAAATCGGGCTGACACTCGACCCTCTTAACACGGTCGAGAGTAACGATATCGAACTCAGAAACAGACTTGTTGAACTCAGGCGGGTTACCTGCTGTAACAACTACCCAACCTGCCGGAACCTGATGAAGTCCGAAAACCTTATACTGCAAGAACTGGAGCATTGCAGGAGCAAGGGACTCGGAAACGCAGTTGATCTCATCGAGGAAGAGAATACCCTCTTTGATGCCAGTGGCTTCGATAGTGTCATAAAGAGTAGCCACGATCTCACTCATCGTGTACTCGGATATCTGCACGTCAGCACCGGTGTAGTTTCTATGTACAATAACAGGAAGACCGAGGGCAGACTCTCTTGTGTGGTGGGACATGGAGTAGGTAACAAGGTTTACGCCAGTTTCCTGAGCTATCTGCTCCATGATAGCGGTCTTACCGATACCAGGTGCGCCAAGCAGGAACACAGGTCTCTGATGTTCTATGCTAATTCGGTAATCGCCAAATTCGTCTTTAATGAGATAGGCTTGTATTGCATTAAGTATCTGTTGTTTTGCTTCTTTAATATTCATAAACATTTCTCCTCAGTGCAGTCTGAAGCTGTGAACAAAAAGCACTGCACAATTAAATAATCTTACCATTTTATTATAGACTATCTCCAAATTAAAGTCAATAGTCATCACAAGTTTTGTCAGCTTACACAAACAATTGAAAATATTTTAGTTATTCTGTATCAAAGTCATAAAATTTAACTGTTAAAATATTGATATCAGAACAGAATTTTCAACAGACTTTTAAGTTTTTTCAAACGTTTTCGCCCATGCCCCGCCCGACCCCATGACCTCACTGCTCACTTGGTTTTGACATCTCCCAAACAATGTGCTATAATAATAAGGTATAAAATTTTTCTCTCGGAGGTCATATCTATGCTTTATGAAATAAAAAATGATAAACTATCTATCTCAGCCGACACTTTCGGTGCTGAGCTTCACTCTATCAAACTGGACGGCAAAGAATATCTCTGGCAATGCGGCGACGCTTGGAAACGCTACGCTCCTATTCTCTTCCCGTTCATATGCTCCCCTAAAGACCGCACCTACAAGGCAGGCGGTCAGGAATATCACATGGCTGCAAACCATGGTTTCGCCCGTGACAGCGAATTTACATACGCTGGAAGCACCAAAAATTCCGTAAGCTTTCTCCTAAAAGATAATGACGTGACCCTCGCTCAGTATCCTTACCACTTTGAGCTTGAAGTCACCTACTCCATAAAAGGTTCAAAAGTCACCGTCACAAACACAGTAAAAAACACTGATGAAAAGGCTATGTACTTCTATCTCGGCGGTCACCCTGCTTTTATCTGCGATATCCAAGGTGGCAAATGCACAGTTGAGTACGAGAAAAACGAGCATATCGTTCAGCCTATCCCAAACGGCGAGAGGACTATCCTTGACGGTGAAAAGACTATCACTCTCACAAGAGAGCTTTTCGACTATGACGTTATCATGAAAGACCACCCTGCTTCAAAGGCTGTCACCCTGAAAAAGTCTGACGGCGGCTTCGTAAAGCTGTCATTCCCACATTCTGACTGCATTGCAGTATGGACTTCCACAGGCAACCCTGACGCTCAGTTTATCTGCCTTGAGCCTTGGACTAGCGTGCCTGTTTACGAGGACGACGCTTTTGAGGATATCGAAAACAAGCCTCACGCTATCAAGCTTGCACCTGAAGCTGTTTACACCTACAGCTACACCGTGGAGGTGGGCTGATGAGGGCGGTAATACAGAGGGTCACAAGTGCAAAAGTTGAGGTCGAGGGCAAGGTTACAGGCGAGATAGGAAAGGGCTTTCTGATACTTTTCGGAGTAGGCCAGGAGGACACTGAGGCTGACTGCGACAAGCTTGCAGACAAGATATCAAAGCTTCGCATTTTCGCTGATGAGAACGACAAGACAAATCTTTCTATAAACGATGTTGGCGGAGACATTCTTTGCGTTTCACAGTTCACCCTCTATGCAGATTGTCACCACGGCAACCGCCCGTCATTTATCTATGCAGGCAAGCCTGATGAAGCCAACAGACTTTATGAATACTTCTGCAAGGTCTGCGGTGAGAAAATTTCAGGCAAGGTAGAAAAGGGCGTTTTCGGTGCAGACATGAAAGTTTCACTGCTCAATGACGGTCCTTTTACTATCATTCTTGAATGCAGAAACGGAGAGATAATTCCATGAACATACAGATATTCGGCAAGTCAAAATCCTTTGACACAAAAAAGGCTGAACGTTATTTCAAAGAGCGTGGAATAAAGTTCCAATCTGTTGACCTGCCTACAAAGGGGCTTAGCAAGGGCGAGCTTA
Source organism: Ruminococcus sp. RTP21359st1_H3_RTP21359_211015 (assembly GCF_040909065.1). Classification (NCBI taxonomy): domain Bacteria; kingdom Bacillati; phylum Bacillota; class Clostridia; order Eubacteriales; family Oscillospiraceae; genus Ruminococcus; species Ruminococcus sp. RTP21359st1_H3_RTP21359_211015. The sequence goes on along the minus strand of NZ_JBDGDD010000001.1, from coordinate 43,434 downwards.
ACTCAGTGCTTGCGGCTGTGGGCGATATTGACAAGCTTATCGACCCAAAGGCAAAGGGAGAGCAGGCAATGCTCATAAAATATCTTGGAAGCACCGAGGAAAAGATAGAAAAGCTTCTTGACTATCCCGAGCTTTTTGCCGCACCTATCGTAAGAAACGGCAAGAAAGCCACAGTAGGCTTCTGCCCCAAGGTGTGGAAAAGCTGGGAATAGCCCTAGATGAAAATACTGTGAAAATTGCCGATATTCGTTGAAAGAAGCTTGAAAGTGTGGTATAATACCATATGGAAGAGTATTTTCAGAAAGAGATGTTTTAAATGGTAATTGATTTTCACGTTCACGCCTTTAATCCAAAGGTAGCGGAAAAGGCCGTTGAAAAGCTTCAGGCTTGCAGTGGAATAACTCCTTTCACAAGAGGCACTGCAGAGGAAACCATACAGCGTTTTGACGAATGGGGCATTGACAAGGGCGTGCTGTTATCAGTGGCAACAAAGCCTACTCAGCAGAGAGTTATAAACGATTGGTGTGCTGAACAAGACGGCGGAAGATTTATAAGCTTCGGTGGAATACACCCTGACGCTGATGACTATGAGCAGGAGATAGCCCACATAAAGAAGCTTGGACTTCACGGCATAAAGCTTCACCCTGATTATCAGGGCTTTATGATAGATGATGAGCGCATGGACAAGATATATGATGCCATTGAAAGAGCCGACCTGCCTGTTATATTCCATTCGGGCTATGACTGCGTTTCCCCTGACCTTATCCACTCCACACCTGAGAGGGCGCTGAACATGATAAAAAAGCACCCTAAGCTCAAGGTCATTCTTGCACATCTTGGTGCAAACATGATGTGGGAGCAGGTGCGTGACGTTTTGGCAGGAGTTGACGGTGAAGTTTATTTCGACACCGCTTTCACAAGTATGTGTCCTGACGAGCTTATGCAGGCTATCGTTGAAAAGCATGGGGCTGACAGGATACTTTTTGCAAGCGACTGCCCTTGGGACAGTTCCTACCTTATAAAAGAAAAGATACTGCGCTTGAACATTTCCGAGGATAACAAAGATAAAATTCTCGGTGGCAACGCAGAAAGACTTCTTGGCTTAAAATAAAATTGTGTAAATTCTGAAAAGAGGATATAAAAAAATGAGATCAAAACTGCTTGCGGCTGTGCTGGCTTGTTCTGCGGTTTTCGGGCTTGCGTCATGTGGGGCAATGCTTCCAGAAAGCTCCTCCGAAACGGAGACCACCACGGGTACTGCCGCCCAGAGAGTTATAGAGACCACAAAGACCGCCACAATGGGCGACGATTATGATGAGGACGATGAGGATTACGAGGGCTACACCACCACCACTTCCGTGACGGCAGGCACACTTGAAAACCCAGACGTAAGCATTGACGAAGGCTACGACCCTGACATAATCGCAACGGCAACAAAGAGGACGACCACCACCACAACCACAACATCTGCCGAAACAAAGGCGACTAAAAAGACCACCACCACAAAGTTCAAAAAGGACGCACTTTTCCCTTTGGGTGATGATGTGAAATACCCTGATTCTATCCCATTTCTTGTAAAGTCAGACACCTCTTATCTTAATCTCAGATATGGTCCGTCAAAGAAATATGACGTGATAGAAAAGATACCTGACGGCAAGACCATAAACGGCTACGGCGAAAGAACAGACGGCGACGGAAACATATGGGTATATGTAAAATATAACAATAAAAGCGGCTGGGTAATGAAAGAGCTTCTCAGCGGCACTGAATAAACGGAGGACAAATAATGGACAGCTTCAAGGAACAGATAGTTCGCAAGATTCCCACAAAGAACGATAAGATACAGAAAATTTTCATCATGATAGCAAGCGTGGCACTTGCCGCACTGTGCTTTATCTTCCCTTTCGGCACACAGTTTTCTGTAATAGGCATTTTTCTTGCCGCCGCCGCACTTTATGGCGGTTATTATCTTACAACAAAACTCGATGTGGAGTATGAATACATTTTCACAAACGGAGAAATAGACGTTGACAAGATAACGGCTCAGCGTTCAAGAAAACGCCTTATCACATTCCGTTGCGGCAGTGCGACAGATTTCGGCATTGCTGACGAGAATTTCTCTGTACCTGAGGGCGCAACACAGGTCCTTGCCTGCGCTTGTGACGATAGCCTTACAGACTACTACATAACATTCAACCACAAAAATCTCGGGCTTACAACTGTTATCTTCACACCAGATGATGATATGCTGGAGCTTATGAAGCCTGCGCTTCCGAGAACACTGAGGAAATAAAAATGAAAATATTTGTCGGAACTGATCTTATTGAGATCGAACGCATAAAAAAAAGCTGTCAGAGCCGACGTTTCTGTGAAAGGGTTTACTCCGAAAAGGAGCTGACCCTTTTTTCACAGAAGAAAAACCCATACGAATCCATGGCGGCGAATTGGGCGGCCAAGGAAAGCTTCGCAAAGGCTTTAGGCACAGGGGTCGAGGGCTTCGCCTTGAACGAGGTGTCATGCTTGCGTGACGAGCTTGGCTGTCCTTATCTGGAGCTTACAGGGAATGCGCTTTTGGCGGCTGAAAATAGGGGGCTGACCTTTGCGGTGTCACTTTCCCACATCAAGGATATCGCTTCGGCAGTGGTGATAGCTTATGAAAAGGAGGATAAAAATGGATAGGATATTGACAGTGGAACAAATGACATTTTGCGAGCATGAGGCTGAAAAATATGGCGTGAGCCTTGCTCAGCTCATGGACAATGCGGCGGCACAGCTTGCGGAGGTCATTGCGAGCAACTCGTCTGCGTCCTCAAAGATAGTGCTTCTTATTGGCAAGGGAAACAATGGCGGTGACGGACTTGTGGCGGCAAATTTACTTGCGGAACAAGGCCTCAAGCCTGCGGTGGTCCTATGCTGTGGCGAGCCTGACACTGACCTCTCCTCGGCAGCGTACGCTAGGCTTGATAAGAGCGTAGAGGTGCTGAAAGCTGAAAATGCGCTGGATTTTATCGAGGGTGCAGACGTGCTTGTGGACTGCATTTTCGGAACGGGTTTTCATGGCAGTTTGCGTGAAAATATCCTGCCAGTGTTCAGAGCTTGTGAAAAATGTGAAGGCATGAAGATAGCCTGCGACCTGCCGTCGGGAGTCAACGCACGGAATGGTCAGGCTGACAAGCTGTCGTTCAAGGCTGACGTGACAGTGACCTTTCATCGTGGCAAGCTGGGTCTTTATTTACAGCCTGCGGTGGACTTTTGCGGTGAAATTCTGGTAAAAGATATCGGTATTGACGAGCGTTGCGAGAATACCCTATACCCTGTTATAACGCCTTTTGACGTAACAAAGGCAAGGGCGGCACTGCCTTTTAGACCTGCTGACGGACACAAGGGCACGTTCGGCAAGGTGGTGAGCGTGGCAGGCTCGGAGAGCTATATAGGTGCGGCAGGGCTTTCAGCAATGGCGGCAATGCGAACAGGCGTGGGGCTTTTTGAGCTTTGCACTGCCAAAAGCGTAGTCAACTCCCTGTCGGCTGGTATGTATGAATGTACATACTCGGCTATGAAAACTGACAAGGACGGCTTTATGGTGGCCGAAAATGCGGAGGCGATACTGAAAAAGTGCGAAAAGGCAAGCTGTTTGCTGATAGGCTGTGGGCTTGGTCACACGGCTCAGACAGAGAAGCTTGTGGCGGAGCTTATTGAAAATGCGGAGATACCCATAGTTTTGGACGCTGACGGAATAAATTCACTTTGTCCGAATATAGATGTACTGTTGAAGAAGAAAAGTACAGTTATCCTCACCCCTCACCCTGCGGAGCTTGCAAGGCTTTGTGGCGTGACGGTAGGCGAGGTCATGTCGGACAGACTTGGGTTTGCATATAGGCTGTCAGAAAAATATGGTGTGACGGTGCTTGCGAAGTCGGCTGACACCTTTGCTGTGGACGGTGGAAAAGTTTATCTTTGCACCGAAGGCACAACTGCGCTTGCAAAGGGTGGCTCAGGGGATATGCTTGCAGGCATTGTTTCCTCCTATGTGGCTCAGGGGTGCAACGCTCTTGATGCGGCGGCACTTGGGTCGTTCACACTTGGCTCGACGGCTCTACTTGCAGGATACAAAAGATCTGAGCGTGGAATCATTGCAAGAGATGTTATTGACGCTTTGCCACGATTTTTGTATGACCTTGAAAACGCCGACTAGGCTGTACTAAAAACAAAGACCTTCTTCTTATGAAGAGGGTCTTTTTTAATGGAGGGCAAAATGAAAAGAACAAAGGCATTTTTTCTCACGATTTTGGCGGTAATGGGCTTATGCTCCTGCGGTGAAAGCACCGAAGTCAAACCCGTAAAGCTGGCAGAGGATTACAAGACCCCAGCTGAGTTCACCATTGACGGCACGGAATACGTCGCAAGCTTCACCCGTGAGGGCGCAGATATGTGGGAGTGTGAGATAACTGCGCCAGAAACTGTCAGCGGTATGGTGATAACCTGCTCAGGAGAAAGCGCACGACTTGAATACAAGGGTTTGACCTACGAAACTGACCGAGGAAACATACCCGAAAGCTCCGCTGTCACAATGACTGCCGCTGTGCTTGACAAGCTTATTTCACAGAAAGGCGTGACGTATCTCAAAAATGACAAGGGAGATATCACCGCCACGGGTCAGATAAAAGGGCAGGATTTTTCGGCTAAAATCAATGGTGGAAAGGTAAAAAGCCTGGAGATATCAGGTGAGGTAAGCGTAAAATTCACATAAAAAAAAGGTGCAGAGAAAATCTGCACCTTTCTTATGTATGGAAATAAATTATTTACCAAAGTTTGCGCAAGCGATAACGTTACCATCCTCGTCCTCAAATCTGAGGTCAGCAATGTAGAAATCAGCCTGGTTTGGAATGCCCCATCTCATAAGTGAAACATACTGTGGTTCAGTTGAGTTTACAAATGTAGCGCCGTCCTTGATACCAGGTCTCATTGTAAGCTCATAGGAACCCCACTCAGAAGTCCACTCAGCCTCGCCGAAGTCATAGAGGTCGTTCCAACTGTTTTCACCTTCACCTGTTGTAGGCTGTGTAACGAATGCACCCATGAAGTTACCAGGAACGAGTGATTTTGTGCCGTCGTCACCTGTGAACTCGCCAACTGCCTTTGTAACTACGTCAGCCTTGATAGTGAAGATCTTCTCAAGATCAGCCTCGTGACCCTCAAAGAACTTCTCCATGTGGAACTTGATCTTAGGGATCTTGTAGTTGCCATTATCCTGATCGAGAGTCTCGACCTTGAGCATTGGAATACCTGCAAGCTCCTCAATAGAGAGATTTACATGAGACTCATCGTTCTCGTAATCCTTCTCAGCGAAAGGTTCAACGATAGAAGCAACGTCCATATCCTTCTTGAAATATACAGAAGCCTCCTCATAGTTCTTCAGAGTAGCTGGCATTTCGGAAATATCCTTTGCAGCCTCACCCTCAGACTCTGTGCCGGAAGCGGCTGTTGAATCAGCTGTTGACTCAGGAGCGGCTGTTGTTGTAGTAGCCTCTGTTGTTGTAGCAGCTGTAGTTGTTGTAGTAGTTTTTGCCTCAGCCTTTGATGAAGAATCATCAGAGCTGCCGCAAGAAGCGAACATAGCACTTGTAAGTGTAAGTGCAAGAGCGCAAGCTAAAAACTTTTTCATTTTAATAACCTCCGTTTAATTGTCATGCTATACACATAGCCTGACCTATATTTACTTTTGTATTATAACATAATTGTCACATATTTTCAATATACTATTTGCACAATTTAAGCACATGATTTCATATGTTTTGCACAGAAATCGTTTACAAATTAGTGCAGGTTACACAAACGAAAAAAACAGAGCTTCCCGAATGACAGAAAGCTCTGTATAAATTCACTTATTCAAGTGTGTTATCTGAGAGAGATTACTTTCTCTTAGAAATAACGATAGCTGCACCAGCAAGTGCTACGCCAGCAAGTGCAAGACCAGCTGTTGCGCCTGTAGCTGCTGTGTTGTCAGAAGCTGCTGCGGAAGATGTAGCTGTTGTAGTTGTTGTGCCAGCCTTTGAAGATGTTGTGCCAGCTGCTGTTGAAGATGTAGCTGCTGCAGAAGACTTGTCGTCCTTCTTAGAATCGTCCTTCTTAGAATCTGTGCCTGAAGGTGTTGAATCAGCTCCAGAGCTTGACTCCTCAGCTACTGGCTTCTTCTGAACTTCCTTCTTGTCCTTGTTAGAACCAGCCTCGAAGAGAACGTTGCCGTCAGCGCCAAGAACCTTCATACCTACAACGTCGATACCCTTAAGGTCTGCTGCCCAGTTGTTGATACCAACTGCTGCGTAATTATCAGCATCGCCGTCTGTTGTTGCGAAAACAGGAGCGTCGCCGAGGTATTCAAGAACGTATGTGCCTTCCTCTTCTGTTGTGTAGCAGAGAGTATCCTTTGGCTTATCGTCCTCAATCCATGAGCCGCCAGCCCAGTCCTTAGCGTTCCAGCCACCAGACTTTGAGTTGAAGTTGATTGATCCGCCACCGCCGATCGTGTTCCAATCGTTGTTATCAACCTTGATTGTGAATGAAGCACCGTAAACAGTTCCAAGGTCAGCAATAGCATCCTTGTTAGGCATATCTTCGTCCTTACCATTGAAGTATACAGCGAAGAGGTCATCCTGAGTCTGTCTAGCGATTTTAAGAAGGTCATCGCTTACGTTGAGCTTTGTGCCTGCTGCGGATGCTGGGATCATTGCCATAGAAGCTACGATAGCTGCTGCTGACATACCAGCGAGAATCTTAGAAATTTTCATCGTTAATCTCCTCCATATGAATATAGTTTTATGAATTGTCATTCAATTCTAGTCTTATTATAGCAGACTTTCTCCCTAAAATCAAGGGGTTTTCACTTTTTTTATTCCAAAAAGTGTTGAAATTTCTAACAATATTGTCACACTTCTTTTGTGCATTAATCACAGAAAACGTTATCATTTTTTGCTTTTTACAACAATTGTCAGTCCTATCTGTCATTGAATCTCTGCAAGAACTGCTTTGTTCTTTCGTTCTGGGTCTGACCGAAAACTTCCTCCGGAGTACCCTCCTCCACGATATAGCCGTCGTCCATAAAGATAACATGATTTGCCACATCACGGGCGAATGCCATTTCATGGGTAACGATGACCATGGTCATTTTCTCTTTGGCAAGCTCTTTTATTACCTTTAATATCTCCCCTGTAAGCTCAGGGTCAAGTGCGGAAGTCGGCTCGTCAAAGAAAAGTATCTGCGGTTTCAAAGCCAATGCTCTTGCGATAGATACTCGCTGCTGCTGACCGCCTGAAAGCTCGCAGGGATAGGACTTGCCTTTAGTTTCGAGTCCCATTTTTTTCAGAAGCTCTTCGCAGTTGGCTTTTGCCTCCGCTTTTGGCTGTTTAAGGACATGGAGAGGGGCTTCCATTATATTCTGATTTACAGAAAAGTGCGGAAAAAGGTTGAAATTCTGGAATACAAGACCTATTTTCAGGCGGATATCCCTGAGGGTCTTAGAGGGTGCATACACCGCCTTGCCATTTTCTGTATGGAACATATTCACGCCGCCAACGTTTATCTCTCCACCGTCTGCTTTTTCAAGCTGGTTTATACAGCGCAGAAGCGTTGATTTACCGCTTCCTGACGGACCTATTATTGCGACTACCTCGCCCACCTCAACGTTAAAAGAAATATCTTTGAGTACCTTAAGGCTGTCAAAGCTTTTAGAAATATTTTTCACTTCAAGAATAGCCATATGAGTTCTCCTTATTTATAATAATCGAATTTCTTTTCGATAACGGCAAATGCCACCGTCACGATAGCGTTGAGTACGAAATAGAATGCGCCTGCGATAAAAAGCGGTGTTATTGAGCTGTACAGATTCATCTGCTGTTTTGCCTTCATTGTTATCTCAGCGAATGCGATAACGTTTGCGAGTGAGGTATCCTTTACAAGGACGATGACCTCATTCGATGTGGCAGGGATAACACGCTTTGTGACCTGGGGCAGGATTATTCTAAAAAATGTCTGCATTTTCGTCATGCCGAGCATTGAAGCCGCTTCGTACTGTCCCTTTGGGATAGCCTCGATACCGCCTCTGAATATCTCTGCGAAATACGCCGCATAGTTAAGGACAAATGCCGTAACAAGGGCGATAAACATATAGTTCTCGTTGTTTTTTATATTGGTAAGCACGTCATATACACCGCCTGTTTTGCCCTGCTTTGCAGCACTTGCGATAATAAGCGGTACTGCATAGTAGATAGCGATTATCTGAAGCATGAGCGGTGTGCCACGCATGACAAGTATATAGAGATTTGTCAGCCACGAGATAGGCTTGAAGCGGCATTTTTTCAGCATTGTCACAAGCACTCCCACAGGTATTGAAAGCACGATGGTCCATGCAAAAAGCTTCAGTGTATTAGGCAGGAACTCCAGCAGGATCTCCGTGACCTTTTTTACTTCCTCAAAAGTCATAAATATTCATTCCTTAACAAAATATTACGATAACACGTCACCGTATCAGCGTATTAATACATTATACTACATATTTTGCGACTTGTCAAACAATTTAGTGAGGAATGAGGTTGAATGAGGAATGAGGAGTGAGGAGTGAGGAGTGAGGAGTGAGGAATGAAGGTATCGCCTGCGGCGATGATTTTTTCATTGCGAACTGCGTTCGCACAATTAACTCACCAACGGTCTTATTAACTTACCTCTTGGAGTATCTCAAACCACAGCTATGCTAATTCCTCATTCCTCATTCCTAATTCCTCATTTGTCATTCCTCACTCCTCACTTTAAATCAGTTCTCTTCGTTTTTCAAGGCAAGCACAGAATCACGAACTTTCGCCATAAGTTCCTCAGGGGTTTCGCCATTAGGATAAATAGGCTCGCCGTAAACGACTTTTACTTTATATTTGCTAAGACGTTTCCAGTTGAAAAGCCTTGGGAGCTTTCTGTCTGGCGGGAATATCTCGTGTCCGCCTTTGATGTAGGCTGGTACTATAGGTACATTGGCTTCGATAGCAAGGACGGCTGCACCGCTTTTGAACTTGCCCATTTCACCAGTTTTGCTTCTTGTACCCTCCGGGTGAACTAGCACACCCCATTTCTGACCAAGCTTTTTACGCAGAGCCGCCATTGTTTCGTCTACTCTTCCGCCCCTGTCAACAGGCACCATACCGCCTATTCTTACTATAAGTCGGCTGGCTAAACTGCCGTTGAAAAGCTCTTTTTTCGCCATACAGCAGAATTTTGCAAAACGCTCGTATCTGAAATTCAGGGTGAGGAAGATAAAATCGAAGTTTGAAACGTGATTTGCACAGATTATATAACCGTCCTTATCAGGTAGATTTTCCTCGTTGGTGACCTTGACTTCATAGAAGGCTGTCACAAGATTTCTGTAAAAGCGGTAAATACGATAGTCTATCTTTTTCTTGTCCAGAGGATAGAGCATTGATTTCACTGTCTGCGGCTTTATGCGGTTTGGGTTTTGAACGAGGGCGATAAGCTTGCCCACTGTCATGTTCTTATCCATACAGCCGTCAACACGCACACCACTGAACTCCTCTATCTCCAATGCAAGCTCGATAGCTGAGAGGGAGTCTATGGTGAACTCCTGCAAAAATTTTGTACTGAGCTTGACTTCATTCGGCTGAACGTGTGCTATTTTTGCCACGGCGTTTCTCACCATTGACGGGATATCCGACGGGTCGATACTATTTTTCGCCTGCTTTGTAAGGCTGTCAAGGTTATCCTCCATGACCATTTTCTTCAGCAGATAACGCTTTGGCTTGCCGATAGCTGTTCTTGGTATAGAATCCACAAAATGTATGCCGCTTAGCTTCATTGCCTGACCTGCGGAGGAGCTTATCTCTTTTAGCTTTTCTTCCGTCTGCTCACGCTTATCCTCAGCACAGACCACAAAGGCGTGTACCTCGTCATAGCTTCCCTCTTTCGCAGGCACTCCGCAGACCACAAGCTCGTCAACGCTCTCGATGCCCCTATAGACCTGTTCGATATCGTCAGGGGCGGCTTTTTTGCCTGTGGATAGGACGATATTTTCTTTACATCTGCCGAGAATGACGATATTTTTATGCTTATCGAACTTTGCAAGGTCGCCAGACTTGAACCAGCCGTCAGGATTGAAAGCTTCATCTGTGGACTTTTTGTCGCCATAGTAGCCTATCATCATATAAGGTGACTTTATGAGAAGCTCACCGCTGCGGTCGATTTTAACTTTTATATCGGGATATGGCTTGCCGCAGGTGTCAGCATAGACGTGCTTGCCATATGTGCCGATAGTTGGTATGCTCGTTTCAGTCGCACCGTAGTTGTTCACAATATTAAAGCCTGTGCCGTAGAAGAAATCAAATGTATCCTTTGACATTGGCGAGCCTGCGGAGCAGAGAAATCTAAGTTCGCCGCCCAAGGCTTTGTGTATCTTTGCAAAGATCTTTTTGCCGCTGTTTATGCCGTAGATCTTACGCTGATGAAGTGCAACAGGAAACATTTTCTTAAAAAGCGCTGAAGATACTTTGCTTGCGTTGATCTGCTGCATTATCTGGGTTTTCAAAAGCTCATAGACCTTTGGCACGCCCGGGAAAACTGTCGGCTTGAAGTTTTGGAAGCCTGCGGAAAGACCCTTTGCGGAGAGAGACTCAATAAAGCACACTGTTCCACCTGTGAGGAGAGGGGCTAAGACCTGTGCAAAAAGTCCGTAGATATGGCTGTTCGGCAGGATTCCGAGATAGCGTTCGTTATCGGTTATGCCATTGCACTGGCAGACCATTTTGCAGGAATTTATCTGAGAATCGTGGGTGTGCATGATGCCTGAGGCTGTCCTTGTCGTACCGCTGGAGAAGATTATCACTGCGATATCAGGGTCGCCTACTTCACCTTGGCGGAGTATATTTTCCCCTGAACCGTCAAGTCTGTCAAGCTGGTTTTGGATATCGAGAACAGGCATATTTTTCACGCTTGTAAGCTTCTTTGCCGCCTTTTGAGAAGCGACAACGCACACAGGCTGTGACTTTTTCACCAGTGCGACAAGCTCTGCCGCAGGAAGCGAATAATCCAAAAGGACGGCTGTGGCGTTTAGCTTTGCACAGGCGAGGAATGCGATATTCCACTCAGGTCTGCCCTCAGAGGCGATGCAGACCCTATCCCCTGCCACAATGCCCATGGCTTTCAGGCGGCTGCAAAAAACATCAGCCTGCTGCAAAGTTTGTCCGAATGTATATTCCTTTGTTTCACCCTCGTCATTCATCATCACGAGAGCGGTCTTGCTATAGCGGTTTATTGCCGTTTTTCTAAATTCATTATAAATATTCATGGCAGTTTCCTTTCCGCACCTCAGACTTTCTGAGAGTTGCCTTTCATTGTATGTTCAAGTGCCTCGACAGCTTTTTCGGAGCTGTCAAGGAGGTTTTTGAGATTTTCCTCACCCAGTGCGTCAACGAACACGCTGAAATATTTTTCAAGACGCTGCTGCTTTTCTTCAATGGACTTTTCACCTTTTGGGAGGAGTTTCACCTGCACACGGCGTTTATCCTCAGGGTCACGCACAAGGCTAACAAAGCCTTTTTTCTCCATTGTGCTAAGAACAGAGGTCACACGCTGACGTGATATCATAAGGTCACGGCTTATGTCTGAGGGGTAGACTATGCCCTCGGCTGTGCTAAGATAGACTATCACTTTGCTTTCACCCTGAAAAAGCTCTGCAAGGTCGTCCATATATCCTGTTTCAAAAAATCGTCTGAAAACTTCTCCAAAACGCTGGGCTGTTTTATCGTTCATTGTTATTCCTCCAAATGTCAAGGCAGTTGATTGTCAACACTGTTGATTATACACCCTGTTGATGAATTTGTCAAGTGCATGGCTTGTTATGGTACAAATGCCCTTGACAAAATGTCTATATCATACTATAATAATATGGTATAAATCTTTCGGCAAATGCCGAGACACCGAAAGGAGGATATGCTTTTCAAAGGTCGAAAGGCATGATCTGGATATGATAAAGGACGTACAGGAAAAAATTCTTCAGTTAAAGAAAGAAAACGATATTTGTATACTTGCGCACAGCTATCAGGCTAAGGAGATAGTAGAGATAGCAGATATTACGGGTGATTCATACAAGCTAAGCGTTGAGGCGCAGAAGGTCTCAAACAAAAACATACTTATGTGCGGAGTGCATTTTATGGCTGAGGCGGCAAAAATGCTCAACCCTGACAAGAACGTATATCTTGCAAATCCATCGGCAGGCTGTCCAATGGCAGAGCAAATGGAACCTGAGATGATAGAAATGATAAAGGCGCAGGAGCCTGACAGAAAGGTAGTATGCTACATAAACACCACAGCTGCACTCAAGAGGGTTTGCGACGTTTGCGTTACTTCCTCGTCTGCGGTGAAGATAGTAAAGAACATGGACGCTGACAAGATACTGTTCATTCCTGACTGCAATCTTGGTGCATTCGTAAAAAAAGCCTGTCCTGAAAAGGATATAATGCTTTTGCAGGGCGGATGTCCTGTTCATGCGTCGGTAACAAAGGCTGACATGATAGCGGCTAAGACGGCTCACCCTGATGCACTGGTGCTTTGTCACCCTGAGTGTATCCCTGCTGTAAGCGAAATGGCTGATTATGTTGGTTCGACTTCTGGAATAATGAATTTTGCGGCTGAGTCTGACGCAAAGGAGTTCATCATAGGCACTGAGATATCTATTGCGGAGCATTTGCAGTACAGATTTCCTGAGAAGGAGTTTTACATACTCTCAAAGAAGATACTTTGTCCTAACATGAAGCTCACCACTCTTATGGACGTTTACAAGACTTGCGAGGGCATCGGCAACGGCGGTGGTTTTGAGATAAAAATGACAGACGAGGAGATAACCTCTGCAAGAAAATGTATCGACGAAATGATACGTCTTGGGGGCTGATATAATGGATAATTACACCATTAAGATAGCAAAAGGGCTTGCAAACAACGCAGACGCCAGGCTCATAAGACAGCAGGTATTCGTTGAGGAGCAGGGCTTTGTGAACGAATTTGACGATATTGACGCTAAGGCTTATCATGCTGTTATCTACACAGGAGGATATCCCATTGCAACAGGCAGGCTGTTTGACGAAAATGGCGAAGCGCACATTGGACGTATCTGCGTGAGAAAGGCATATCGTGGCAGAGATCTTGGCAGTATGATAGTGGAAGCCCTTGAAAAGCAGGCTGAAAAAGTGGGCTACAAGGAAGTCGGCTTATCGGCGCAAACGAGAGTACAGCAATTTTACGAGAAGCTCGGCTACAGGGCATATGGTGATGTTTACAAGGACGAATACTGTCCGCACATTGCAATGAAAAAGACCCTTTCAGGGGAATAGATATGAAAAAGGACGACTTGGGGTCGTCCTTTTTTTGTGGCGTTTAATGAACAAAACAGTTTGTGATTGAAACGAACGAGAGTGGCGGGACGTCGAGGGCGCCGTCCCCTACACAAAAAATTGCGCCGCTCCCCTACATAAATGTATTGATAAAAAACGATAATAATATAAATTTTTGTAGGGGCGAACAGCGTTCGCCCGTTTACCTCAAGATTGCCCACCGCTCGCAAGATATCAATTCGCCCCACAAAAATTGCACATAATTTGCGCACAAAAAAAAGGACGGAATCGCTTCCGTCCTTGATTTTTTTAGCTATTTACTGTTTCCATGATAGCGTCGATTATTTCAGGGAAATACCAGCCGCCCTCGGATCTGTTGAGAAGTCCGAAGTTCTCACCGTTTCCTATTCTTGTGCCGTTATCCCACCAACAGCATGGTACGCCGTACTGCTTTGCGGTGCTGAGATAATCCTTTACACACTGAACTCTCGCTTCTGTATTAGCCTTATTTACAGAGCCGAACTCACCGATTATTACAGGTATTCCCTTGCTGAGGAACACTTCATTGATATCGGTAAAGAGTGTTGTGATAGAAGAGTCGATACTTGTATACTGGTCTGTGCCTGCGGTATCAAGTGCAAATGAATATGGCAGATAAGCGTGGATAGAAACTATTATCTTATCGTCGCCCTGCGGAACTTCCAAAGCCTCCATATTCTGCTTTGTTGATGAAGCGGCATATGGTGTTACCATTATACATCTGTTAGGGTTGTTTCCGCCAGAAGCACGGACAGTTTCAACAAACGCCTTTGCGTACTGATTTACGACCTCTCTTGACTCGGCGTCGCCTATCCACTCGTTGCCCTCGCCTCTAAGTCTAGGTTCATTCACGCCCTCGAAAATGAGGTGCTCGTCATAGCCCTGAAATCTGTCGCATATCTGTTTCCAGAGGGCTTTGAGCTGCTCGACATCTTTATCGGCACGGTCTTTCTTAGGCATATACCACTCCTCGTGGTGGGTGTTGAGGATAACGAACATTCCGTTATCGATACCGTAATCGACAATTTCCTGAACTCTGTTCATCCATGCTTCGTCAACTGTATGGTTCTCGTCCATGTGAGTACCCCATGAAACAGGAAGTCTGAACACGTTGAAGCCTGCGTCCTTGACCTGGTCTATCATCAATTTTGTGGTTTCCACATTTCCCCATGAGGTTTCAGCGTCAAGACCTGAGCCGCCTGTGGCGTCCATGGTATTGCCAAGATTCCAGCCCACTTTCATCTGAGCCACAAGGTCTTTTGCAGTGGTCACTGTCATAGGGTCATTGGTATGCTTCTGAGTATTTTCTGTAGCTGAAGAATCGTTTTCAGCCTTTGAGGAGCTGTCCGAACTGCCACAGGCTGTCATCATTGATACGCCCATTGCAAGGGAAAGCACTGCCGCAAGTAGTCTTTTGATTTTCATATTTTGGTTTTCCTTTCTCACCATATAAAATAATAACATTTATATTTTAGCTCATTAATGTGGATTTGTCAATAGGAATAATAAAATTAGATAAACGCACAAAGTTCTGTTGAAATGTGACTATATATACAAAATTTGTTTTTTGTTATTCATTTTGCCCATTGACAATTATAATCATAAACTGTATAATTTAAACATAGAGTATTTAATTTGAAAATTATATGGGGGGTACAACTATGAAAGCTAAACACGTTGGCATAATAATATGGATAATCGTTGCTGCCGCTTTTATATTTTGCTTTTGGTATTTTGGCTTAAAGAACATAGTTTCTTCTGATGAACCTGAAGATGATGAAAGCGGAATAAATACCTTTAACTACAGCTGTCCCCATGACGATACCTATCAGGAACCAACGCTGAATATGGGAAAATATTATCCAAACGGAGATACAAGCAAAGATTATTTTATAATAGGAGAAAACAACACTCTGAAATACAGCGGAGATTCGGAATATCTTTGCAATAAGCTGTTTACGTTTTATGACGAGACCGCAAAGCAGGATACGATAAAAATGTGGTCTGAAACCAGAACATATACTATTAAAACCTATCACGAAGCAAGAGATCAGATACTAATTGAATTTACAATCGGAAACGATTTACAGCACGAAAAATATAAAGAAGCTTTTGACAGCCCGTTTAAGTATGTTGATGAAAACACATTCGTCGCCGTTGATACTTACATTCGTGTTCCCGACGATTCTGCCGCTGAATCGGAATCTTATTCCGACGATGTTTCGGTAAATGAAAGCAAAATTTCATAGTAAAAAAACTTCAATGGCGAAAAAACGTCATTGAAGTTTTTATTTATGTTTTATGTTTCAGCCGGCTTTTCCGGAATTATCGGGGTAAGCTTTCCGTCACGGAGAAATTCTATATAATCTTCTATGGAATTGATAGGCTCGTCAGTTGCAACGCCGCTGATACGGCCGTCCTCCACCCACAGGTGGTGATTGTCTGTACCGCCTGTTTGCTTAAAGCCGAACTGTTCAGCATACCATTTCGCACGGTCGTTGTATATTTCCTTGCCGTTGCCGCTGTTATAGACCTCAACGCCGTCTATCCATTTCGGCAGGAGCTTTATTTCATGGATATACCAATCTGCCTCACGAAAAGGGTGGGCATGGACTAACACTCCACCTGCTTTATGCACTCTGTCGGCAAACTGATAAAAGCTTATATCACTGATGTTATCATTGGCAAGAAGAAAGTCCTTGTCGATACCATAGGTCAAAAGGTCTGCACCGAAGTAGGAATACTCCAGACCGAAAAAAACTTTCAGACCTATCTTGTCACCCTCTTCTTTGGCATTCTCATAACCCTTGCAGAACTTGTTCACTCTGTCCTCCCAACTGTCAAAGTTGGTGACGGCACAGTTGCCGTTGAAAAAGTGATCGGTGACGATGATCCCGTCATAGCCTAGGGCTTTATAACGCCTTGCCTGCTCTGCTCCGCTTGCAGAGGCACAGGCGCTTCCCTCGGCGGTATGCAGGTGTGTTTCATACCTGAACATCAGAAGTCCACGCCTCTGTTGATGACCTCCATGCACATTCTGCCGTTATGATAAGGGCATTTCCATGGTCCGACTATCTCTTTCCAATCATGTGGCTTATGGTCATAGGAAACCTCGGCATACCACTCTGAGCCTTCTCTCTTGTCGATTATCTCAGCCTTGATATACTCCCACACGCTTCTTGCACTTTCAAGGAACTTCTTTTCGCCGCTGTGCTGATAAGCGTTGATGAAGCCAACAACAGACTCGGCTTCTACCCACCATACACGCTTCTTGTCTATCTTATCGTTCTCACGCTCGTTGTTCAGTGCGCCGTTATCCAGAGCGATGTTCTGGATATTATGAGAGATTTTAAGATCCATTTCAGCAAACTGCTTTTTAAGCTCCTCGTCGCCCAAAGTATCGCAGGCAAGATCCATAAGCCATGTTGCTTCGATATCGTGACCAAATGAATGGATATCTCCCACAAGGTCGAACTTTGTGTCAAAGAAAACTTTCAGAGCGTTAGTTTCAGGAGTATAAACAATATCTCTCATCTGACCAAGCTGGAATTTAAGCCTTTTAGCAACTTCCTCGTTGTGGTCTGCCTTATAAAGCTCGGTATAAGCTTCGATAAGGTGGAGGATAGCGTTCATTGTCTTATCAGCATGCAAGCCATTCTCAGAAAGAGCGTCATTTGATACCAAGTTCCACTGTCTGTCGAAAGCCTCTCTATAGCCGTACTCGTCGAGAGTGTTGTTCTCGATGTCGTGGAAAAGCTTATAGGCAAGCTCAAGAGCCTCTTTGTCACCGCTTGCGTTATAGTAGCATGACAGTGCATAGATAGCAAATGCGATATTGTATGTATGCTTCATAGTGTCGGCAGGCTCGCCCTTATAGTTCATCATCCAATAAACTCCGCCGTACTCATAGTCGATACAGTGGTTTTTGATAAACTCGTAAGCGTGGCGTGCGTTGTCAAGAAGTGTCTTATCGCCCAGAGTGATATACGCTTTTGAATAGAACCAAAGTATTCTTGCGTGGAGGATAACGCCCTTATCAGCCTGCTTATCCAGCTTGAGGTCATAGCTCATAAAGCCGTAAAATCCACCGTTCTCATCATCTCTCAGCTTGTTCCAGAAGGGAATGATATGTCCTGTAAGTTCCTTTTTGACTTCTTCAATTATCATCGTAAAAACTCCTTTTAAAATATATTGTCTACGATTTTTCTATTTCAACATTTCTTTATTTTTTCTATTTCAATATTTTCCTTGCCTCAACATAAAATCTCTTATCCTCGGCATGACCCATGGAGAACGTTTTTCTTGGCAGTGCGCCGTCAACGATAACTGTAGGGAAAAGCTCTTCCTTGCCCATGTCAGGGAGCATAAAGCCTATGGAATTTTCCTTTGCGGAAAGCTCTCTTATGACCTCTGCACCGTGGATATAGTCAACCTTGCCGCCCTTTTCCTTGATATAGCTGTCAAGGAAATTCTGCAATGAGCCGACAGTGAGCTTTGAAGTCGGCTTATGTATATAGAGAGTCTTTTCCGTGCCATTGTCGCAGACAACTATTGCCTGCTCTGACTTTTCCTCGGAAAGCTCAAGAGCCGCTGTCATTTCGCTCATAAGAGCCTTTGTGTCAACATCTGTAACTATTCTATGGATAGCTTCAAATTCAAGTGCAGGCGAATGGAGATTCACTATCTCCACAAGGGCATATCTGCAAAGTGCATTGCTCATGTCCTTATTAGGGTTCTCTCTCTTCTGCTCCTCGTAAAATTCCTTTGCAGTAGCAAGAGAATGGTTGCCGTCACCCATTGCGTAGACAAGAGGTGAAGTTTCCTTAAGACCATACTTTGTATTAAAAGCGTCGATATCACCAAGCTTTTCAAGTGCGGCTATTATCTTTTCCTGCATAGGCTTGTCAATAAGATAGCCTACGATATGACCACCCTTTTTCATAAGGTCAAAGTCATAGAGCTTTTTCATTTCTCCCTTGTGGGCTTCAAGCGGCTCAACAACGCTTTTTTCTGTATCGTCAACGAGTATCATGATATGCGGCAGCTCAACAGGTGCGCCACGTCTTACCTTTATTCTAGGCGGTATTCTCTCCACAACTGTGGCTTCTGTTGCTCTTACGGCAGACTTCGAGCCTTTGCGGTAGTCATACTCTTCAAGGTCGATAGCGCCAACAATGCCCGCTCTGACCTTTCCGTCAGACTGTGTTCTTTCAACGTATATCATAGCGTCCTTATACTCTTCAAAAACGCCCTCGCTGATATAGCTGTCCATATTCTTATGTATGTCGGCTATTCTTTCATCAACGTTATCGTCCTCCAGATAGACCTCAGGCAGGATAAGGTTAAGTGCGCTTTTTGCACCCTCTGTTATCTTTTCCACGTCAGCCCAATACTCAGGCTCAGAGGTATACTGGTCGCAGGCAACCACTGCCCATTTTGACATATCGGCGTTCTTAGGCAGAAGTATATCTGCACTTTTAAATGCTGTTGACATTTCACTACACTCCTATTATTCTTATATCCAAAACAGGACGGCTGTTTTCACCGTCCTGCATATTGTTTTTATTCCTCAGAGCTATTCTCTGCCTGCTCGGCTTCGTCAGCCTGTACACCGTTTCCGGCACCGCAGCAGTTCTTATACTTCTTGCCGCTTCCGCATGGGCAAAGATCGTTCCTGCCCGGCTTCTTAGCCTTTCTTACGGTCATGTTATGATGCTCGCCCGGCTTGAGAACGTCCTCTCTCTTTGGAGCGGCGCTGTTCTTCCTTACCTGAATGGTGAACAACATTCTTACAGTATCTTCACGGATAGAAGCTACCATATCGTCGAACATATCCATACCTTCCATACGATACTCGACTACTGGGTTCTTCTGACCGTATGAACGCAGACCGATACCTTTTTTCAGCTCGTCCATATCGTCGATATGTGCCATCCACTTTGTATCGACAACTTTAAGCAAAACGACTCTCTCTATCTCATGAAGAAGCTCCTGACCAAGGTCTTCCTCACGCTTTGCGTATATTTTCAAAGCTCTGTCTTCAAGGAGGTCAACGATATCCTGCTTTGATATCTCGTCAAGCTCCTGTGGGGTATAGTTGAAGTCGTCCTCAACTGTGATTATGCCCATAAGTCTGTCCTTAAGACCCTGCAGGTTCCAGTTATCCTGAACGTCCTCGTCAGTGATATACATATTTACAGAATCCTCAACAAACTCCTTTATCATGCCGAGGATATTTTCATGGAGATCCTCTCCGTCAAGCACCTGCTGTCTTTGCTTATAGATTATCTCACGCTGTGTGTTCATAACGTCATCGTAGTTAAGGACGTTCTTTCTGATGTTGAAGTTTCTGCCCTCTATCTTCTTCTGTGAAGATTCGATAACACCTGTGAGCATTTTTGACTGGATAGGAGTATTCTCGTCAACTTTGAGAGTGTCCATCATGGCTGTTATTCTCTCACCGCCGAAAATTCTCATAAGGTCGTCTTCAAGTGAGAGGAAGAATGTGCTTTCGCCCGGGTCGCCCTGACGGCCTGAACGTCCTCTGAGCTGATTGTCGATACGTCTTGACTCGTGTCTTTCTGTACCGATGATATAAAGTCCGCCTGCTTCTCTAACCTTTTCTGCAAGCTCCTTTACCTCGTCAGAATACTTTGCATAAAGTTTCTTATACTCTGCTCTTGCAGCCAGAACTTCCTCGTCCTGAGTATTTGAGAAGCCTGCTGCCTCGACAGCCACTTCCTCAGAATAGCCCATTTTCTGGAGGTCTGCAAGTGATTTATACTCAGCGTTACCGCCAAGCATGATATCAGTACCACGTCCTGCCATGTTGGTAGCGATAGTAACAGCACCGTATTTACCTGCCTGTGCAACTATCATAGCCTCACGGTCATGGTGCTTGGCGTTAAGCACTTCATGCTTGATGCCCTTATTTTTCAGCAGTCTTGAAAGATACTCTGACTTCTCAACGGAAACAGTACCAACGAGGACAGGCTGTCCCTTTTTATGGCACTCTATCACCTGCTCGATAACAGCGTTGAACTTGCCCTTTTCTGTTTTGAAAACAACGTCAGGGTGGTCAATTCTGATAACAGGCTTATTTGTCGGTATCTCGATAACGTCGAGCTTATAGATCTCTCTGAACTCGTCCTCCTCAGTAAGTGCAGTACCTGTCATACCTGACAGCTTGCCATACAGACGGAAGTAGTTCTGATATGTGATAGTAGCGATAGTCTTTGACTCTCTTGCTATCTCAACGCCCTCTTTTGCTTCGATAGCCTGATGCAGACCGTCATTGAAACGTCTGCCCTGCATGATACGGCCTGTGAACTCGTCTACGATAAGAACTTCTCCGTCCTTAACAACGTAGTCGATATCCTTTTTCATAACGCCGTTTGCCTTGATTGCCTGATTGATGTGGTGGGCAAGGGTCATATTATCAGCGTCCATAAGGTTTATAACGTTGAACGCCTTTTCTGCTTTCTTAACACCGCTCTTTGTAAGAGTTGCGGTCTTAGCCTTTTCGTCGATGATATAGTCGCCGTCCAGAAGGTCGTTATCTGCCTTATCGTCCATTTCAACAACTGTAACAGGCTTCAGGGTCTTTGCAAATCTGTCGGCAAGTGAATAAAGCTTTGTTGACTTGTCGCCCTGACCTGAAATGATAAGCGGAGTTCTTGCTTCGTCTATGAGGATAGAGTCCACCTCGTCCACGATAGCGAAAGCGTGCTCTCTCTGAACCTTATCTTTCTTATAGATAACCATGTTGTCACGGAGATAATCAAATCCGAACTCGTTGTTTGTACCATATGTAATATCAGCGTTATAAGCTTCCCTCTTCTGCTCCTTGTTCATGCCCGTAAGCACAACGCCGATAGAAGTGTTCAGGAAGTGGAACACCTTGCCCATTTCCTCAGACTGGAACTTAGCAAGATAGTCATTTACTGTTACAACGTGAACGCCCTTTCCTGTAAGAGAGTTAGCATAAGCCGCCAGACAGGCAACGAGAGTTTTACCTTCACCTGTTTTCATTTCGGCGATACGTCCCTGATGAAGAACGATAGCACCGATTATCTGAACAGGGTAAGGCTTTTTGCCAAGCACTCTGAACGCAGCTTCACGGCAAACCGCAAGAGCGTCAGGAAGAACGTCATCAAGAGTTGAAAGCTCGTCCAGCTTGCCCCTCAGAATGGCAGTCTGTCCGCCCAGCTCCTCGTCAGACATATCGGCATACTTACTTTCAAGCTCGAGTACCTTATTCTTTATAGGCTCGATCTTGGCAAGCTCTTTTTTAGAATAGTTGCCGAATATTTTATCAAATAATCCCATGTTTCAATCCACCTTTATTTATTTTCCTGCCAGAATTTACGGCAGGAAAAAGTTAAAAAATATACTATGCTATAAATACACTATTATATTATACAATATCCCCTTTTAAAAGTCAAGCAATTTATGTAACGTTTTACAAACAAAAAACGACGGACAGTGTTTTCTCACTGCCGCCGCACCAATGGACTATTTCTGCATTAGCCTGTATTCGCTGATACCTGTCAGCACTGTAAATGCCACCTGACGCTGATAGTCCTCGTTCTCCAATTTCTGAGCCTCTTCGGGGTTTGAAAGAAAACCGCACTCTATCATCACCGCAGGATTTTTGGTATTATTAAGTAGATAAAGCTCGTCGCCTACCGGCTTAGTTTCTCTGGTATTGTCAGGCTGTAAAAGGGAAACGAACTGCTTTTGCATCACTCCCGCAAGCTTTTCACCCTCGGCATTGTCTTTAGAATAGAACATCTGCGCACCGCTGTAGCGGCTGTCGGTAAACTGATTTTGGTGTATGGAAACTGATATGCCATCGGAATATTTCGAGAATATGGCAAGGCGGTTTTTCATATCGGACTTTTTCTGCTCCCCAAGCCCCTCTGTGCCTTTGTCATAGATAGAGATATCGCTTTCACGGGTGCAAACAACATCATAGCCGAGAAGCTTCAGACCGTCACGGAGGCTTTCCGCCACCGCAAGGTTTATCCCCTTTTCAGGCGTGCCGTCAACGGATACACAGCCTCCGTCCATACCGCCGTGACCTGGGTCGATTACCACCACAGGCTTATCCATGGTCGTTTTCACCGCCCCACCTGTCATGACGGCTTCACCGTTGTTTTTGCCATACCAGCACACTGCCGCAAAGCCTGCTATCACCACGCAGCACAAAATATTCTGCAATCTTCTGAACATATATCCGCCCTCCTAGTTTTTGTCCTTTGTACAAGTTATGCGGACAAAGGACGGCTTATGCAAAAAAAAATCACCGCACCACGAGAGGGTACGGTGATAAAATATTCAGCACACAGATAATATGCCAATATACGGGTGAACGCTGTTCACCTCAGCATATATTAGGCTGAAAAGACTATTTCTTTTTACGCTTTGCACATATCGCCAAACCTGCTCCAGCGGCTATTATTGCGGCTATAACGCCTGCCGCCGCACCTGTTGACGGATTTGTTGACGAATCGGTATTATAATTCTTTGAAGCCTGAGAGCCTGCTGTTTTGTCAGGGTTAGAAATATCATTTGAAGTGTTCTTCTTTTCTACATATGTAAAGCTTGCTCCGCCCACAACGTCCCCAAGCTTATAATCGTCATATGACTCTGCAAGGGTGCCTTCATTATTAGGAACTTTGTTTTCGCCCATGGTGCTTATTGTTACAGAAAGCTCATCATAGTCGCTGTTAAGTTTTGCAAGATACGCCTGAAACTCCTCTGATGTGGCTTTCTTTCCCTCGATGGTGTATGAAGTCATGCCTTTTTTGCTGTCATATTCTGCGGTGCAGATATCAGCGGTGAGACATTCACCAAGACAGCTAAAAAGCTTTCTCACTGCGTAATGCTCCTTGCCGTCCTCTGCATATCTATCCTCTGAGAGGTATGTTTTTTCGCCAGTCTGCTTGTTTACATAAGGCTTGAAGCCGAAGCCGTTCTCACCGTCGCCATGGTCGTTCGACACATTGGTATCCGCCAAAAAGCCTGCATTGCCCATACCGATAACGTCATAAAGCCTTAAAGCAGTACCTTCATCTAAGAGGTCTGCAATACCGCCGATAACAAAGTCAGGAACGCCGTCAAAGTTTAAATCCTCAAACCAACTGTTATAGCTCCAATCAACATCATCAGCAATTTCAGAAGGAACGTCAACCATCATCTCTTTAAGAAGATCGTACATCTCGACTATTACGCTTGTCATATCGTCCTTTTTGTTCTCCGCCGTCATGACAACGCAGTTATACTCGTTATACATTTCCAGAAGCTTATCAGCGTCAGCATTTGCAGTTTCATCTGATGTCAGCTCTGTATTTTCCACTTCAAGAGGGATAAATCTGCTGAGGGTGGATTTATAGTTATAATACTCGCTCTCGCTGACCTCTTTGCCGTCTGTTTTGTAAACAGTGCTGTCAGTTTCCAAATCGTATTCTTCCGAGCAAAGCTCCTTTTCAGTAACGCCTTTTTCAGGGTCAAAGGTCATAGTTTTTATCTTATCGTTACTTGAAAAATATGATACCTCCCCTGTATAAAGATCTCTGTAAGGCATATAATCAAAGCCCATAAATCCCGGAAAATACTGTCCGTCTGCAACAGTGTCATCTATCTTTATCTCCTTACCGTCCTTGGTAAGAATAGAATAATGTCTGTCGCCGTCAGCCATTTCACCGCCTATTATAAACTCAGGCACACCGTCAAAATCCAGATCCATGAACCATGAGCCATAGTCGAAGTAGGTCTTATCGCCGTCTGCAACACTGTCCATACTCTTTAAAATATCAGGCAGCTTGCCGTCTATGAAATTGACGAAGTCTTCTCCTGCGTCCTTATCAAGAACATAGGAAGCGTCTGCCGAAGCTGTAGTGAACATCATGCTCGCTGACATAATGACCGCAATTGCCGCCGCACTTATCTTTTTTATCATACATATCACCCCAAAAAATAGTTTTCATACATATACCTACTTAATATTTCATACATATACCTACTTAATATATAACATATATCAAATAAAAAGTCAAGAAAAAAACTGACCAAAGCACACACTTTGGTCAGTTTATCACTTTTTAGGAAAGGGTATTTAGCAATATTGTATTATTGCAGGTCGCCTCTGTTAAATTCTGAAAGCTCAAGACCCTCGTTTCTTTCAAGCGCCCAGCGGATATTCCACTCGCTTGTGAAAAGAAGCAGATAGTTGTCACGGAAGTCCTTGACAAGCTTTGTGTCACTTGAAAGCTTCAATGTCTTAGGGTCGATATCCTTGTTATCTATCCAGCGGATATAAGAATAAGGCAGACCCTCTTTGAAGAGGTCAACGTTGTACTCATTTTTCATTCTGTATTCAAAAACTTCAAGCTGAAGAACGCCCACAACGCCCACGATAACTTCTTCCATACCGCTGTCAGGCTCATGGAATATCTGTATCGCACCCTCTTGTGCGATCTGTGTTGTACCCTTTACGAACTGCTTTCTTTTGAGGGTATCCTTCTGACGGACTCTCATAAAATGCTCAGGTGCAAAGGTCGGGATAGACTCGAACTCGAACTTTTTCTTTGGCGAGCAAATCGTATCACCGATAGCGAAGATACCTGGGTCAAACACACCGATTATATCTCCTGCATAGGCCTCGTCTATTATCTCTCTTTCCTGAGCCATTATCTGCTGAGGCTGAGAAAGTCTGAGCTTTTTATTACCCTGAACGTGGAGAACTTCCATATCCTTATCGAACTTGCCTGAGCAGATACGCAGGAAAGTGATACGGTCACGGTGAGCCTTGTTCATATTAGCTTGTATCTTGAACACGAAAGCCGAGAACTCAGGGTCGAACGGATCTATGATACCGGCAGAAGAATTTCTCGGAGTAGGAGAAGTTGTCATTTCGAGGAAGTTTTCCAAAAACGGCTCGACGCCGAAGTTTGTAAGAGCAGAGCCAAAGAACACAGGCGAAAGCTCACCCTTTCTCACCTTTTCGATATCAAACTCATAGCTTGCGCCATCGAGAAGCTCGATATCATCGCAGAGAGTTGAGTGGAGATCCTCGCCGATAAGGCTGTCAAGTGACGGGTCGGAGAGGTCGACTTCTGTAGCTGCCACCTGATGCTGTCCACCGCTTGCCTCAAAAGAGATTATATGCTTTTTATCTCTGTCATAAACGCCCTTAAACTCTTTGCCTGAGCCGATAGGCCAGTTCACAGGATAGGTCTGGATACCAAGTTCAGACTCTATCTGCTCCATAAGATCGAAAGGATTTCTGGACTCACGATCCATTTTA
The DNA here is from genome assembly GCF_040909065.1 of Ruminococcus sp. RTP21359st1_H3_RTP21359_211015. Classification (NCBI taxonomy): domain Bacteria; kingdom Bacillati; phylum Bacillota; class Clostridia; order Eubacteriales; family Oscillospiraceae; genus Ruminococcus; species Ruminococcus sp. RTP21359st1_H3_RTP21359_211015. The sequence continues at coordinate 17,706 of NZ_JBDGDD010000001.1, read as the reverse complement.
TTTACGAAAGTAAATATAGGGATATGGCGCATAACGCAGACCTTGAAAAGCTTTCTGGTCTGATTTTCCACACCCTTTGAAGCGTCTATTACCATTACGGCTGAGTCTGCAGCCATAAGAGTACGGTAGGTATCCTCAGAGAAGTCCTGATGTCCAGGAGTATCCAGAATATTAATACAATAATTTTTATACTGAAACTGCATAACAGAAGAAGTTACAGAGATACCTCTTTGTTTTTCTATTTCCATCCAGTCTGAAACAGCATGACGGGAGTTCTTTTTACCTTTTACAGCACCTGCCTGAGCTATCGCACCACCATAAAGCAGAAATTTTTCCGTAAGAGTTGTCTTACCTGCGTCAGGGTGGGAAATTATCGCAAAAGTACGGCGGCGTTTGATCTCATCTTCAAGCTTACCCAAAATTATTCCTCCATATTTCATTGCATTTTTAAACATACCTTGTTAGTATAGCACAGTATCGCTGAAATTGCAAGAGATTTTTTATGAAGAAAGCGGCGTTTGTAGAATGAGGAGTGAGGAATGAGGAATTATGGTATCGTCTGTCGGCGATAAATTTTTTGATAGGGGCGAACGCTGTTCGCCTGCTTCTTGTTTGCCCATACATTCCTGCGATATCCACACATTATTTATGTTTTCACAAACCATGTAGGGGACGCTACTTTGCCGTGCCGCAAAATCGCTTCGCTCTTTGCGGATTTTACGTTGTGCAGGAAACAACAAAAGCGGTGCAGGTCTTATTCTTCGATACTTATTTGTTTAGTGATTTAGTTTGTATTTCTTCTTTTCACCTCTGCACCGCTTAATCGGCTTGCGCCGAATGAGGCTCTGCCTCAAACTCCGCTAGGGACTCTGTCCCTAGACCCTGCAATGGGTTTCACCCCTTGACCCTGACCAGGGGCGTGCCCCTGGACCTTTTGCTCGCTTCGTTCGGTGTTGGCTACCCCACTCTGTTCGGCGCTGTCATTCCTCATTCCTCATTCCTCATTCAGCCCCACTCGGTGCGGCGCTGTCATTCCTCACTCCTCACTTAAACCGCTCCTCACTCCTCACTTAAACAGCCGTTGACATTCTCCACAAACTATGCTAAAATCAAAGTGTAAGCAAATAACTATCAAACCTACAAAGGAGGCTGTTTTATGAAAGATCTGCTCGAACTTATGAAAACCAGAAGAAGTGTACGAAAATACAAGCCTGACATGATACCTCAGGACGTTCTCGACCGCATCATACTAGCAGGAACTTATTCCGCCACAGGAAGAAACTTGCAGTCACCTATTATCATTGCTGTCACCAACAAGGAAATGCGTGACAAAATTTCTGAGATGAACAGAAAGATAGGCGGCTGGGCTGAGGGCTTCGACCCGTTCTACGGTGCGCCTGTTATTCTTATTGTACTAGCTGACAAATCCTGCCCGACTTACATTTATGACGGAAGTCTTGTTATGGGCAATCTTATGCTTGCCGCTCACAACGAGGGCGTTGGAAGCTGCTGGATACATCGTGCAAAGGAAGAATTTGAGTCTGAAGAAGGCAAAGAGATCCTCCGCAGCCTTGGCATCGAGGGCGAATACGAGGGCATCGGTCACTGCGCACTCGGCTACACTGAGGGTGAATATCCCGAGTGCCTCAAGAGAAAAGACAATTGGGTATACTATATCAAATAATCCTGACAAACTATCTAACAAAAAACGGAGCGGTCAAAGCCGTTCCGTTTTTTGTTCTTATTAATGAGCTGTCACGTCAGAAAATTCTATACCGACCTGCTTGCCCTCATATGTTGCGGAATACTCAAACGTTGTGCCAACAACTGTCGCCTTGCCATTGCTGTCTATCTTGAGCTTGCACTTCGGAAGCTTCTGGATATAAAGCTGTTTTGTTTCCCCAGGATAGTTGTTGTCATATATCTGAAGGATATATTTTCTGTGGCAATCAGAATCCTGAATAAGTCCGATAGCGTTCACTGTATGAATATCGTCTATAGTTGTAACAACTGGTATGCCAAGGCTGAGCTGGTCTTCAAGCTTTTCAAAGCCATTACTGTCGTTGTTAAGGTTATACTCTGACGAAGAATCGTCCCACTGGAGGGCGTTAAGTCTGTAGAGTGCCTTTGCGAACTCTGCGTCATTTGAGGAATAGCCACCCCTTATTTTGTCAATGCCGTTTGCTATATCCATATCAAGCAGCTCCACCTTTTTCCAGCGGAGATTGCCGCCTGATATTTTCGTAACGTCCTTTACCCAGCCCTTGTTCTTGCTGTCATACTTATAGTCATCATTAAGGGTGAGAATATCCCCTGTGCAGGAATAGTCGAGATACTTTGTAACGTCTGAATATGTGCCCGCAAAAAGGTCTGAGGTTATCTTGCTAAGCGGCACTCTTTCGTCATACTGTTTACCGAAGTCTGTTCCGCTTATGTCATAGCCTGCGGCATTCACCTTTATGTCGCTCTTATCTGACGGAGCGATATCCCCAAGAGAAGTCTTTACATTTCCGAGATACCAATCTCTTGCCATAACAGCCATGCCGAAGTCAACACTTGCGGTAGTTGTTGTTCTGAAATTCTTGAATGAGAAGCCGTTCACCTTTGGGTCAAAGCCTGTGTTGTAAAGTGAATAACCTCTTACGTTATCGTCAGCGTTTGTGTATGTAACGATATCATAGTTCAGTGTAGTAACTATCTGCTTGTAAACGTCATTGAGGGCGTTTGCGTCGGAAGCTGAGTAATACTTTCCGCCTGTGGAATAAGCAAGCTCCTGAAGCCAATCTCTGTCAACATCTCTGCCAAGACCAACTGTGAGAACGATTATGTCCTTATCCTTTGCAGTATTTGCAAGGCTTGAAACGCTTGCAGGATTAAACTCGTCAGACTCGCCGTCTGTGAGCATCACGATGATATTTCTGTATTTTCCACCGGAAGTTGCCTTGAACTCGTCCATGCACTTTTTAAGAGCCGTCTGGCTGTGAGTGCCGTTAAATATCTCTTTCTCAGACTTTATCTTATCGAGAGCTTCCGTAAGCTTCGTCTTATCATCAGTGAAGTCTACCATCTTTTTGTAGCTTCCTGTGAACTTGCAAATGCCGACCTGATAGTGGCTCTCAAACTTGTCGATAAGATTCTTTGCAAATTCAAGACGCTTGAAGTCAACATCATTCTCAGAAGAAGTTACACACTGCTCCTTTGGATACATAGAGCCGGAGTTATCAACGAGGAAGCAGATCCTTGTTGTGGCTTCATCGTTTACAGTTTTCTCAACGCCTACCACATAAGTGCCAAGCTCTGTAAGAGAAGCAGAAACTGTCTTTTTGCTCTTGTCTGCCTTTGAATCCACCTTTGTGTAAAGGGTCGAGCGTGAATCAAATCTCAGCACTGTAAGGTCATCAAATGAATATCCCATTTTACTCAGCTTTGCAGAGTCGATATCGAAAGTTATCTTTGCCGAGTTGAACTTATAGTCAGAATAAGCGTCATAAGCCTTTGTGACGATACTTGCATTTGAAGAGATACCAAAGAGGTCAAGTTCAACGAGGGTCGCACTGGCAGCGTTTGCGTCGCCCTTTATTTCAAGGCGGCAGTCCCCTGCATTTTTTTCCACTGTAAGCTCTCTTTCAGCGTCATTGGTCTTTCCGTCAGACTTTGACTCTCTCGGATTTGTGCCTGCCATAAGCTCATAGCCGTCAAGAAGACCGTCGCCGTCAGTATCGGCTTCAATAGGGTTCGTGCCTAGCTTTGTCTCATCGCCGTCGCTTATTCCGTCATTGTCAGTATCCTCGCTTTGAAGGTTAGTGCCATGACGTACCTCATCGGCATTCTTTATGCCGTCACCGTCCCAGTCCTGATCGTCAGAAAACTCCGACTCCTTGAAGGTAGTGCTTATATCAAGCTTTGTTATGACCGATTTCGCCATGGCGATACGGTTATTTTCCCTTATTTTCAGGCCCACGACAACACAGGCAGCCACAAGGAATGCAAGCACTATACACAGCACCAGCAACGCTATCTTCTTTTTGCGCTTTCCTCTGTTCATGCTCTGAACAAAATCATTCGTATCAGAAAAATTTGCTTTCATAAATATTAATTCCCCTTATCAGATCACATATTTCACGATATTAATATTTTAGCATATATGTGCCTCATTTGCAAGCAAAATAGCCTAGAATAATTCACAAAATAAACTGTTCTTTTTTGTTTACAAACAGTATATCTTACCAAAACATTAACAAGATAATTCTTTTATTATTAACCTAAAATAAATTAAAACCTTCTTTTCCCACAAAAAAGGGCAGCCCCTCCCGGAGCTGCCCTTCGGCATAATACTATCACTCTTCTGTAACAGTATTATAAATAACGTTCACAACGAAGTCCTTGTCATAATCTACCTGCAAGATAGAATCAGGCTCAAGCTCGTCTGCAATGATCTTCTTTGCGATAAGAGTTTCGATACGTCTTTGGATAAACCTCTTGAGAGGTCTTGCACCGAAGTTCTGGTCGTAGCCCTGATTTACGATAGCTTCCTTAGCGGCGTCTGTTACCTCTATGCTGAGCCTCTTGTCTTCAAGACGCTTGCCAAGCTCTGCAAGCATAAGGTCAACGATCTTGTATATCTCCGTCTTCATAAGAGGCTTGTAGTAGATTATATCGTCAAGTCTGTTAAGAAACTCAGGTCTGAACTGCTGTTTCAGCAGAGCGTCCACCTTGTCCCTTGCTTCCTGAGATATCTCGCCCTCAGGTGTGATGCCCTCAAGGATATAAGGAGAACCAAGGTTTGAAGTGAGGATTATGATAGTGTTCTTGAAGTCAACCGTTCTGCCCTGTGAGTCTGTGATACGTCCGTCGTCAAGCACCTGCAAAAGGATATTGAAAACGTCAGGGTGAGCCTTTTCGATCTCGTCAAGAAGAACTACTGAATAAGGCTTTCTTCTTACAGCCTCGGTGAGCTGACCGCCCTCCTCATAGCCTACATATCCCGGAGGCGCTCCGATAAGACGGCTTACGCTGAATTTCTCCATGTACTCCGACATATCTATACGAACGATATTGTTCTCGTCGTCAAACAAAGCCTGTGCAAGAGTTTTTGCAAGCTCTGTTTTACCAACGCCAGTAGGACCGAGGAAAAGGAACGAACCTATCGGCTGATTTGGATTTGCGATACCGGCACGAGATCTCATGATAGCCTCAGACACACGCTCAACGGCTTCGTCCTGACCGATAACTCTCTCGTGGAGGATATCAGGCAGGTGGAGAAGCTTCTCACGCTCGCCCTCCATAAGCTTTGCAACAGGGATACCTGTCCAGCGACAGATTATCCTTGCGATCTCTTCCTCTGTTACCTTATCTCTTAGCAGAGTGTTCTTTGTCTTTGACTTCTCTGCTTTCTCTTCTTCCTCGGCAAGCTGCTTCTGCAAGTCAGCCATTCTGCCGTATTTCAGCTCTGCAAGCTTGTTAAGGTCATATTCACGCTCCGCTCTCTCGATATCCTTTGAGCATTGCTCAATATCCTCACGGAGCTTCTGCACCTTAGAGATAGCAGACTTCTCATTCTCCCATTTAGCTTTCATCTCATTGAACTGCTCACGCATTTCTGAAAGCTCTTTCTGAACCTCATGGAGATGTTCAACTGCAAGCTTATCAGTTTCCTTTTTAAGGACAGTTTCCTCTATCTCGTGCTGGAGTATCTTACGTCTTATCTCATCAAGCTCTGTAGGCATTGAGTCCATTTCCGTTCTGATGAGTGCGCAGGCTTCGTCCACAAGGTCGATAGCCTTATCAGGGAGAAATCTGTCTGTGATATATCTGTTTGAAAGAACAGCCGCCGCAATAAGCGCCTGATCCTGAATTTTTACGCCATGGAATACTTCATATCTCTCTTTAAGTCCACGAAGTATAGAGATAGTGTCCTCAACTGTCGGCTCGTCAACCATAACAGGCTGGAAACGTCTTTCAAGAGCGGCGTCCTTTTCGATATACTGACGGTACTCGTTAAGAGTCGTTGCACCGATACAATGGAGTTCGCCCCTTGCAAGCATAGGTTTGAGCAGGTTGCCTGCGTCCATTGCGCCGTCTGACTTTCCTGCGCCAACGATATTGTGAAGCTCATCTATAAAGAGGATTATCCTGCCCTCAGACTTCTTTATCTCCTCAACGACTGCCTTGAATCTTTCCTCAAACTCGCCTCTGTATTTTGCGCCTGCGATAAGCGCACCCATATCAAGTGAGAAAACCTGTCTGTCTTTCAGACTGTCAGGCACATCTCCGCTGACGATACGCTGAGCAAGTCCCTCTGCAATGGCGGTCTTACCAACGCCAGGCTCACCAATAAGGCAAGGATTGTTCTTTGTTTTTCTTGAAAGTATCCTTATAACGTTTCTTATCTCGCTGTCTCTGCCGATAACAGGGTCAAGCTTGTTCTGTCTTGCAAGCTCCACAAGGTCCTGACCGTACTTTTTCAGCACGTCATAGGTTTCCTCCGGATTCTGGCTCGTTACCTGAGCGTTGCCTCTTACAGCTTGAAGAACTTTCAGAAACTTTGTTTTTGTTACCCCAAAGGTCTTGAAGATCTCTTTTACTGCGCTGTTAGGACTGTCCATTATGCCCATAACAAGATGTTCAACTGAAACGTATTCGTCCTTCATTCTTGAAGCTTCCGACTCGGCTTCCGCAAAAGCCTTGTCAAGGTCGCTTGAAATGTATACAGAGTCCTGCGCACGTCCGCCTACCTGTACCTTAGGTATATCGTCAACTGCTCTTGTAAGAGCCGCCTCTATATTTTCAGGGGCGATATCCATTTTTACAAAAAGCTGCGGCACAAGACCGTTTTCCTGTGAAAGCAAAGCCAGCATAAGGTGCTGCTGGTCAACAGCCTGATTTGAGTTTCTTGAGGCAATGCTCTGCGCTTCCTGCAAAGCTTCCAATGATTTCTGTGTCAATTTCTGAGCGTTCATAAAATTACCTCCCTTATCATCTTAAAAAGATATATGCTCACAGCAGGCGGAATGCTCCGCCCACCGTTTAAAGAACGACAACGCCTTTTTTCAGATATCCTTCATACATTTCAGATACCTTTCTTGCCGCCGTTTCAGGTTCTGCGGCGTTGTCAAAGTAAAGCTGAATACAGCTGTCCATACAGCTTATATAATCACCGATAGCGTTCGCTATATCCTCGTCGGTCAGCTCCGACTGAGGCGGTGCGTAAAAATCTCTTGTAAATCTGCCCTCGGCTGTTTCATAAGGCACGCCAGTAGTGAAAAGATACGAAAGATATTTTTCTTCGAGCCTTGCCCACAGCTTAAAAAAGCTGTCAAGCATTGAAATGAGCTGTGTGCTCTGAGTTCTGAAAGATACTTTCAGCCTGCCCACCTTTCCGTGAAAATCTCGGCTCAGCTCTATGCTGTATCGTATGGTCGGCTTATATTTATATCTCAAAGGACTTTTTATAGACATCATAGCGTCAGAGGGCTGATTAAGAGTCTGAAACCTGCTGTCCATAAGCTGTTCTATTTTAGAGAATATCTCACGCATTCTTTTTTCAGGGGTGAGAAGCTGAACACGCTCTGCCAAAATCTGATTTATCAGATTTGAACGGCTGGTATTCATGGAATATGCCAATCTGTCGATAGCCTCCACCACATCGTCTGCAAGCACCAGACTATACACGCTCTTGTTCACTTTGCTCTCATTCCTTTCTTTAAGGCGTTCCCATATGGCGTCGCCTTTTATCACTGTACTTATTATACCACATTCTAATAATTTGTCAATAGGATTATATAATTTTAATTACGAATTATATAGATGCACAATAGAATGTATGTTCTGCACCTCTAATTTGTGCAGTTTTATTGAAAACTTGTCAAAAGTGTGATATAATAACAGATACCAAGTTGGAAAGGCGTGATAAAAATGCTCAAAGGCGTTATATTTGATATGGACGGACTAATGATAGATACGGAAAAGCTGCTCACAAGGTTTTGGTGTGAGGCGGCGAATCATTACGGCTATCCAATGACAAAGGAACACGTTCTGGGCATACGCTCTCTTGCAGCGAAGTATGCTATCCCACATCTGAAAGGCATTTTCGGAGAGGATTTTGATTACTACAAAGTTCGTGGAAAGCGTATCGAGCTTATGAACGAGTTTATCAGGCAAAACGGCATAGAAAAGAAAAAGGGGCTTGATGAGCTTCTTGACTATCTTGACAGCACAGGGCTGAAAAAAGCCGTTGCCACTGCCACCGACCTACAGCGCACCACGCTGTATCTCAGCTCTATAAATATCATTGACAGATTTGACAAGCTTATCTGCGGAAACATGATAGAAAACGGCAAGCCTGCCCCTGATATTTATCTCGCCGCCGCAAAGGAGCTGGGGCTTGACCCTAGCGAGTGCATTGCCCTCGAAGATTCACCAAACGGCATACGCTCCGCCCACACCGCAGGCTGCAAGCCTGTTATGATACCCGACCTTTCACAGCCTGACGAGGAAACAAAAAAGCTTCTGTATGCCTGCTGTGATGACCTTTCCAAGGTCATAGGTGTGATACAAAAGCTTGTGTGATATGATATATTCTGTCAATCCATGTAGGGGCGAACATTGTTCGCCCGCTTTTTGTAAAAACGCTATAAAAATTGATACAATGTTACACGAATTGACACAAACGCTACATAGGGATAGTAAAACCTATAGCTTTATCACTTCGACGGGCGAACTGACTACACTGGTTTGCAAAATAAAATACAAAAATGCGGATACCTCCACGATATCCGCATTTATTTTTTATCCTATCTAATTAATCCTCGACCTCAGAAACAGAAGACGTGTCAGTGTCCGTCTTGCTGTCCTTGTCTTTATTATCAGAAGCCTTGCCGCCCAGATACTTTTCATAAATAGCTATCTGATCCTCAACAGACTTCAGCTCGTCCTTAGACTTTGTTGTAACACAAATATATGTGTGTCCGTTATCATCAAGTATAGTTGAAAGGGTGTACTTTGCTTCGTCGGTGAAGCCTGTCTTTCCGCCCTCGATGCTTATGCCGTCGTCAGCCTCGCCGTCACCGTCACAATCCACATAGTAGCCCTCAATTCTCTGTGCAACAATGCTTGTAAGCTCGATACCGTCCTTGTGCTGTTTTGTCTTTGAAGTTGTGTACTTTGTTGCTGTAAGCACTTCACGGCAAGTTTCGTTATCCATAGCCGCCTTTGTGATAACTGCGATATCCTGCGCTGTGGAATAATGATTTTTGTTGTGCAGACCGCTTGCATTCACAAACTTCGTGCCAGTAAGACCAAGCTCCTGGATCTTAGCGTTCATAAGCTCAACGAACTTCTCCTCTGAGCCTGCAACTGCGTTTGCAAGACCTGTTGTGCCGTCAGCACCGCTCACAAGGATAGCTGAATAAAGCAGGTCTTTCATTGTAACAGTTTCCCCGGCTTCAAAGCCTGCTCTTGATGCGTTGTCCTCGATAAGAGGGTCGATATCATCGCTTGTGAACTTATATGTAGCGTCCATATCCTGAATATTCTCTGCGGCTACAAGAAGCGTAAGCATCTTTGTAAGAGAAGCAGGATATACCTTTTTCTCGTAATTATAACCTGCAACTATCTCGTTTGTGTCAGCGTCAACAAGTATAGCTGAGTTTGCTGTCATACCCTTTATATTTATATCCTGATAATTTGCAGACTTCACAGGATAATTGCTCACAGGCTCTTCCACAACTGATGAAAGGTCGTCAACCTCTGAAACCTCCTCAGAAGAACTTTCCTCAGGTTTGCTGTTCACCTTAACAACTGCGTCTGCCACCTTGCTTGCCTGAATGGTATATCTTCCTGTCACCACCAGTGCCGCCGAGCCAACAGCCACAAGCATTATAACTATAAGCACAGCAACTATAGCTGCACCGCCCTTTTTGTTTGTCCTCTTCATTTTTACAACAATTCCTTTCCTAGTGCTTATACTGCACCTATCTCCTCTTTTTCTTCCTTATGACCATATTTCGCTTCATACTCGTTAAGAGTATCGTGACAATATTTAAGTATATCTCTTCTCGTCACAATACCTATAAAAACTTCCCTGTCATCAATAACAGGCACAAAGTTCTGATCCATTGAAAGAAGTATCAGATCCTCGATAGTAGAATAAACATAGACGGGCTTCATTCTAACACGCCTTGTTATCTCGCTTATCTTATATTTTTCCAGCTCACGCATATCCTGAATGCCATTATTGAGCATGAACCACAGAAAGTCGCCCTCTGCAAGGGTCTTTACATATCTGCCCTCACGGTCGATAACAGGCACAGCGGTAAAGCCGTGATTTTTCATTTTCTCAAGAGCCTGCCTTGCCGTGTTGTCATCATAGACAAAATCCACGCAAGCCTTCGGCTTCAAAAACTTTAGTATATTCATTTATATATATCCTCTTGTAAGCATACATTTTTATGCGGTAAAGACCGCACCTATAATTATACCAAAAAAACGCATACAAGTAAAGCATAGAGAGGGCATTTTCCGCCCTGCGTTTTCAACAAATCTCCACGCTGAAATTGTGCATTTTGACTTACTGCTGTGCAGACTTGTAGCCGTATGTGTAAACAATGCTCACAAAGCTGTCATAGGATATGGTCTTAAGATCGTCCGTCTGATATCCCCCTGCACTGAGATCGTCTGTTGTAACGCCTGCTTTGTTTAAGATACCCTGACAATAGCCAAGCCTCTGATCCTCTGACATACTGTCAAAGTCCACAAGACTTGTCGCCTGAGATACGTCAAACAGGATGTCGTCAGCTTCCCCCGAAAGCTCGTCAACAGTGTATTCTGAAACTGTATCATCTGAGCCTTCAATGGTAAAGGTCTGCGTGTATTTTTTTAAGCTTCCGTCAGATTTATCAAAATACAGGTCGATAGCAGTAATGTACGTGTCGCCCGTATAAGTGTACTCCTCAATATCGAAATCATCAGCCTCATCACTGTTTATATGACCATAGGTTCTCGGCAGGTTTTGCTTGACTATGCTTTCAAGAACGCCGTCAAGCTCCGTCACGTCTGACTTGTGATAAACACCGGTCACGTTATCGTAATCATATCCTGCTCCGTCAACATAGATAAATCCGCTGGTGCCTATATCCGATGTGACTTTCAGATAGATGTTTCCGCCCTTTTTGGCTCTTACTACCTCCTGCTTTGAGCCGTCGGCCTCTGTGCAGGTCGTTTTCAGAGTGTAGTCACCGTCAAAGATCGCAGCAGTTTTTTTAATAAGCTCACCCTGCTCGTTCAATACCTTGCTATCCGCATCACTCTCGTCACCCTTGCTGTCCTCAGACTTTGCGCTGTCGGCATTGTCGGCTGTTGAAACGTTCGCCTTGCTCTCTGTGGCAGAAGAGCTGTCCTTACTATCCTTTGAACAGCCCGCTGCACACAAGCATACCACGCAAGCGCAGAGAGCCGCACATATTTTCTTTATATCCATATGTAAATATCCTTTCAGACCATGTACTATATTTCTTTTTCAAGACAATACTGCTCTTAACATTATACACCCCTTAAACTTTTATGTCAAGAGATAAGGCATAGCGTAAAGATCGGTGAGTCATTTGCTATTTTACCTTATTTACGCACATAAAAAACACAAAAATCACCTATCAATGTATACTGTGAGTTCATGCTTTTTTCACAAAAGTCTGATATAATATTTGGGTATTCTGACGAAAGAACACCTAAAGAAGAAAAATATATGTGAAAGAGGAAGTAAAAATGGAAGCAGGTCTGATAATCGGAAACCAAATAATAATAATGTTCATTATCCTTATTGTAGGCGCATTTTGCTATTTAAAAGGGATAATCACAAAGGACGGTACAAAACAGTTGTCCTCATTCGCACTGAATATAATCAATCCTGTGCTTATATTCATGTCCTATCAGTCAAAATATGACAAGACCCTTGTGCATGGATTGCTGTGGTCTTTTCTGCTGTCAGCGATATCCTATGCAGTGACTATCTTGCTCACCTATGTTCTTATAAGAAAAAAGACTCCCGACCTTGCGGTGGAGCGTGTTTCGTCAATATATTCAAACTGTGCATTCATGTGCATACCCCTTATAAACGGCATTTACGGCTCAGAGGGCGTTTTGTATCTTACAGCGTATCTTACGTTCTTCAACGTCCTTATCTGGACGCACGGACTTATGACAATGAAAGGCGAGCGTGACTTTTCTTCTCTTGTGAAAGCCCTTATCTCACCGTCAGTTATAGCCGTTGTGATCGGTCTTATTTGCTATCTTACAAATATCAGACTGCCGAAAGATCCTGCAACAGCTTTGCAGTACATAGCAGATATGAACACGCCTATCGCCATGGTGATAGCAGGTGCAACAGCCGCACAGACCAACGTTTTGAAAGCCCTTCAAAACCGCCGTATCTACTACGTTTCACTGTGCAAGCTCATAATACTCCCTGTGGCAGGCTTCTTTGCAATGTGGATACTTAATCCTCCTCCGATAGTTCTTATGACAGTTACAATAGCCGCCGCCTGCCCTGCAGCGACCATGTGTACAATGTTCGCTGTAAACCTTGACAAGGACCCTAAAACAGCCTCAGAGATCTTTACAGTCACCACTATCCTCAGTGCTGTAACTCTGCCGCTTATAACTATCTTTGCCGACAGAATTACATATCATATTTAAAGTCAGCCTAAGCAAACATATCCATATAAACAAAAAGACCTGTCAGCATTTCGCTGCACAGGCTGTGAAAAGATAAATAAGCTACGCTCTGCAATGCTTTCCGAAAACCTCGGAGAGCATTTTTTTATCACTCTTTTTGCTGCACCGCAGGTAATTCTATAAAAAGCCTGCCGCACACACTGATCCCCTTCATGACAACACCGTTCAAGATATTTCAAACGTCTTGCCTTTATAATTTTTTATCCACCCATAGTATACACCTTACTTCATCGGTGCCTCGGATAATAAAAGTATAACATATAATCAATTCACTGTCAATATTTCTTTGAACAAATAGCATATAAATTGTATATTTCAATAAAACAACCAGAAAATTTATAGCGTTTTACACAAAATTGTCAGAAAGCATTCTCAAACAAGACACAATTTCTCCGCTATTTTACTTTTTTCTGCAAAATATTATCCTCCGCCCTCATAAAAAATCTGTATACATCTCCAAGAGAAGCAAGGTCACTGCATACTGTGTCCAGCAAGTTCACGTTGAAAAGCATCTTGGGGTCTTCACTGTCAAAGCTTACACCGATATCCTTTTTATTGAGCCACAAAGCGTCCTCACGGCTGGCATTTGGAAAATGGTCACGCTTATACTCGTCACCGAACAAAACGAACTTGCTGTTGTCTTTCAGCGCCTTGTAAGCCTTTTTATATTCCTGCGCCCCTGCAAGTATCATCACCCTCATTTCGTCCATGCTTTCTCTGTCGGTTTTGTAATATCCACAACCATAGCCGAAGCCATGGGTAGAGATATAGAAATAAAACTCAGGCATGGGGTGATATTCGCTTTTGTCACGCTGGCATTTCAAAGAACACCACACGCTCTCTCTGAATATCGGTCCGCCCTTATTGTAACGTGCGTCTTTGTAAAGCCTTGATATCTTTTTCGTATTGCATACTATCCTGCTGTCAATATCGTTCATTATGGGCGTTAGCGCAGTGATAAGCTCCGCAAAAGGCTCTTCTATGAGCCTGTGATAATCCGCCTTATGCTCCTTGAACCATTCCTTACTATCTCTCGTATGATTTTCAAACAAAAAGCCGATAGCTTCTTCACTAAATAGCATTTTTCTCTCTCCTTGATGTTTCTAAACTTATTATAGTATATCACGATTTGCATTTTTAATCAAGAAAAAAGAGCCTGCCAAAGCAAGCTCTCTTCCAAATGGATTTTATGAATGAAGTCCCATTTCGTAAGCGGTTTTCATGTGTGCACTGCTCTGCACTTCGCCCTTGTCCCACACGCCTGTGCCGTAAAGGATACCCTTTTCAACTGCCCCGTCAAGACAGTCAAGAGTAAATCCCCTTATGCTCTCAACTGTCTTTTCAAGGTTAGCGGCATTTGTATCAGCCGCAGTGAGTATATAATACACTTCTTTATTTACCATTTCAGTGTATCTCGGCACTGTTCTGTCAATGAGTGTCTTGAGCTGAGCGTCCATGGTGTAGAAATAAACAGGCGTTGCAAAAACGATAACGTCAGCGTTCACCATTTTGTCCATTATCTCCGCCATATCGTCTTTCTGCACGCACTTGTGAGTGCTGTTGCAAACGCCGCAGCCTGTGCAGTAGTTCACCTTAAAGTTCCTGAGAAATATTTTTTCCGCCTTGTGTCCTGCCTGCTGTGCACCCTTTATGAACTCATCGCAAAGCACGTCGGAATTTCCGCCCTTTCTAGGGCTTGCGGATATAACAAGTATATTTTTCATATTATCACCTCAAATATCAAAGTGTCTTTATAACGTCATCGGCTATCTGCTCAGGAGTAAGATGATTTTCTTTCAGCACCTCGGCAGGGTCATAGCGGTCATAGAACTTCTTTTCAAGACCAAAGCAAAGGGTCTTTACATCACTGTCGCCGTAAAATCTTGCTATCTTCTCGCCAAAGCCGCCCTCAAGAACGCCGTCCTCAAGAGTGATAATGGTCTTGTGGTCAGCCTTGAGGCTTTCAAGCATTTCCTTGTCAATGCCTGTGATGTAGTAAGGGTTTATTACAGTAGCCTTGACACCTGTTTTTTCCTCGATAAGCTTTGCGGCTTCAACGCCCAAGCCGTAGAATGAACCAAGTGCGATAACAGCCACCTGACTGCCCTTCTGTGTCATCTCATACTTGTTGAGCTTTGAAAAATCCTTTGTGAAAGGCTTGCCGTCTGAGACAAGGCTTGCAGGAACTCTTATTGCAACAGGGTACTCGTTTTGGTCAAGTGACCAATCCAGCATTGCAAGATATTCTTCCTTTGTTACAGGTGCAAGATAAACAAGCTCAGGGATATTTGATATCATCGGTATATCGTAAATTCCAAGGTGAGTAACGTCACTCATGCCGTAAACCGAAGCCGCAAAAACAGCTATTGTAACAGGACTTTTATTTATGCAAACGTCCTGAGAAAGCTGGTCGTAGGTACGCTGTAAGAACGAGCTGTAAACACCGTAGAAAGGCTTTCCGCCGTTCTTTGCTATACCTGAAGCAAGTGCCATTGCGTGTTCCTCTGCAATGCCCACGTCCATAAACTGCTTGCCTGCTTTCTTTCTGACATCAGGAGTGAAGCCGAAAACCGTCGGAGTAGCGGATGTTATAGCACACACGGACTTGTCAGCCTGCATTTTCTCAAGAAGATAATTGCAGGTAACAGTTCCGTAATCCTCGCCCTCAGAATCGTAAAGGGACTTGCCTGTTTCAGGGTCGAACGGCATATGCCAGTGCCATGTTTCCTTATCCTTTTCCGCAGGAGCATAGCCCTTGCCCTTTTGTGTTACAATGTGAACGGCAACAGGCTTTTTGCTGTCCTTTACGCCCTCAAAAGCCTCAATAAGCGAAGAAATATCGTTGCCGTCCTTAACGAAAACATAGTCAAGACCCATTACCTTGAAAAGGTTACATTCAGCCTTGCCCTCGGTATCACGAAGAAGCTTGAGATTTCTGTACATACCGCCATGGTTTTCTGCGATAGACATATCGTTATCGTTCACAATGATTATGAAGTTTGTATCCATTTCCCCTGCAAAGTCGATACCCTCCAGAGCTTCGCCACCGCTGAGAGAGCCGTCGCCTATAACAGCGATAACATTGCCCTCCTCGCCCTTGAGATCTCTAGCCTTTGCAAGACCGCTTGCAAGGCTCACAGAAGTGGAAGTATGGCCAACCGTAAAAATGTCATGCTCGCTCTCCTCCGGGTTTGTGTAGCCTGAGATATCATCGAACTTGTCAGCGTCAAGGTAGGACTCCTTTCTGCCTGTGAGCATTTTATGTGGATAGCTTTGATGTGAAACGTCAAAAACTATCTTGTCCTTAGGAGATTCAAAAACATAGTGCATTGCGATAGTGGCTTCCACCATGCCGAAGTTAGGACCAAAATGTCCACCATGCTTGCTGAGCCTGAAAAGCAGAGCCTTTCTCATTTCCTCAGCCAGCACTGTCATTTCATCAACAGTGAGCTTTTTAACGTCAGCAGGTGAGTTTATTTTTTCAAGATACATTTTCATTTCCTCCTGTTTTACTTATAATTTTTCTTAGCTTTAGCTTACTTATATTGTACCATCTGGAGTTAGCTCTAAGTCAACAGGTTGTAGAGATATTTTACATTTTATTAACAATCAACCTAACAAAAAAAGCACGGTCATGTGCCGTGCTTAGTATATTTCTCTTGAAAAAAATTAATGCCGTGCTATAATTATAGTATCACCAATATCACACCGGAAAGGTCTTGAAAGCATGAAATACAAAGTTATAGACATAAGCGAAGAGGATTACGGCTGCGAGGGCATACCGGAGGACAGCGAACTCATGTGCAGTGTTTTGATCGAAAGCTCTGACGGCACACAAAAATGGTTGAAAATAGCTGACCGATATCTCAGAGAAAACAACATTGATATAGGCAGTGTCATCACCGCAGACTAGCCTGCCTCCCCTGGAATATCACGCATTATCCACGCAAGCTGTTCTTCTGTAGGTTCTTCTATCTCATAGCCGTTGACATTGTCGCCCTTGAAACAGTTTTGATACAGCTCCACCCATGCAAATGTTGACAGTTTGCAATCAGAATAGATTTCTTTTTCACCTTTGTACGGCAGATCTTCAGGATAGTAGGTCTTGATAATAGGATTTCCATAAGGGGTGCAGTCCTCGAACTTATCCTTATCGCTCTCAAAAGTGTCTTTACAGCACACTCCCCTCAATGAGTATCTTGCCACAAGATACTTTTCACCCTCCTCATCAGGGTTCTTTTTAAAATCAATCTGCGCCAGCTCGACAATAGCTTCTGCGGCGTATATAGGACAAGGAATTAAATATCCGTTGTGAAGCTCAAAGATCTTGTCATTGTAATGAAAAGTCTTTCGCTTTTCGATAGTGCCATATTCTGCATACTGAAAAATATTCAGCTCAGGGGCATCGGAGTAATAGTCGGTGACAATTTCCCCTGCCTTACTGCGGAAATAGCGTTGTTTCTGCGCTTCGAGCTGGTTCGATTCCACATTTTCATCAGAAAAATAATTGTGTTCAAATTCGTCGATATCCTCAGTAAAAAACGAAGCTGTGCCGCTTGTGCATGAGGGACAGTTCGCGTCAAACAAGGTTATTTTGTATATCATATGAATTTCCTTTCCTAGAAGCAGTGCCAAGCATTTCGGTACTGCTTTTATTATATCCTATTATTTTCCCGTTTGAGGTAAATAAGACTATTTCTCTTTGTCGCAAAGGAGAAAATATTCGCTCATGAGTTTGGCAAGGTGCAACTAAACTCATATCTTAAATCAACATCATAATTTTGTAAATAGTTTTATTTATAAATTGCAAGTAATTTGTATCTTTATGCAAATTGATACTGCAAAATTTGTAGCAGATAAACAAAAAAGTCGCAGACAAAACGTCTACGACTTAGAAAACACTCTGGCAGGGGCAGAAGGATTCGAACCCTCGGCACGCGGTTTTGGAGACCGCTGCTCTACCAACTGAGCTATACC